>JAFSIN010000069.1 GCA_017439765.1 Clostridia bacterium
ACTTGAAATTAGAATTAAAGAGTTAGAAAACACTTTGAAAGAGGTAACAAACAATGAAAATATTTAACACATTAACCCGTAAAAAAGACGAATTTGTGCCTATTGAAGAGGGTACAGCAAAAATTTATGCCTGCGGCCCAACCGTTTACAACTACATTCACATTGGCAACGCAAGGCCGTTGTGTGTGTTTGATGTTCTGCGCCGTTTTTTAGAGTGGCAGGGTTACAAGGTTACCTTTGTGCAAAACTTTACCGATATTGACGATAAATTAATTAAAAAAGCCAACGAAGAAGGCATTACTGTGCCCGAGGTGGCCGAGCGTTACATTAAAGAGTTTAAGGTGGATTCGCAAGGCCTTAATGTTAAAGAGGCCACCGTGCACCCCAGAGCCACCGAAAACATTGACGAAATTATAAAAATCATTAACACCCTTATTGAAAAAGATTATGCCTATTTATCGGGTGGAGATGTTTATTTTAGAGCCAAAAAATTTAACGAATACGGCAAACTTTCGCACCAACCGTTAGAAGATTTAGAATCGGGCGCTCGCATTTCGGTTGGCGAAATTAAGGAAGATGCCATGGATTTCTGCCTCTGGAAAGGCGCAAAACCCGGCGAGCCGTTTTGGGATTCACCCTTTGGCAAAGGCCGACCGGGTTGGCACATTGAATGTTCGGCAATGTCGACAAAATATTTGGGCAAAACCATTGATATTCATTGCGGCGGGTTCGATTTAATATTCCCCCACCACGAAAACGAGATTGCCCAAAGTGAATGTGCCAACGGCTGCGATTTTGCGCATTATTGGATGCACAACGGATTTATTAATGTGGATAACCGCAAAATGTCGAAATCTCTCGGCAACTTTTTTACCGTGCGTGATGTTGCCGAAAAATACGGTTACGAACCCATTAGGTATATTATGATTTCTTCGCACTACCGCAGCCCAATTAACTATTCGTTAGACATTGTTACCCAAGCGCAAAACGCTTTACAAAGGCTTTACACCTGCCGTGAAAGGCTCGAGTTTGCAATTTCTCACGCAGAAGCAGGCGGCGAGGCCCCCGCAAGCCTTAAATTGCGCCGTGAAAACTTTATTACCGCTTTAAATGACGACCTTAACACAGCCGACGCCTTGGCCGAAATTTTCAATTTGGCCAAAGACATCAACCTGCTTATAGATTCATCGGCAAAAAAAGATACCCTTACAGCATCTTTAGCTTTGTTTGATGAACTTTGCGGTGTTTTGGGCCTGCTTTATAACCGCAAATCCGATTCACTCGATACCGAGGTTGAAGAATTAATTGCACAAAGAACGGCCGCCCGCAAGGCTAAAGATTTTGCTTTAGCAGATTCTATTAGAGATAAATTAAAGGAAATGGGAATAGTGCTCGAAGACACCCCCAACGGCGTAAAATGGAGCAGACAATAATAAAAAAAGAGCCTTTGGGTAAAGGCTTCTTTGTGAATGTAACAAAACACCACACCTTTGGAACCGATGCAATTTTGCTGGCCGATTTTGCCCACGCAAAAAAAAGCGATTTGTTTTTGGATTTAGGCACGGGTTGTGGCATTATACCCCTTATTTTGTTGCGCGACGGACTTTTGAAAAGCGCCGTTGGGGTGGATATAAGCCATGAAGCCTGCATGCTTTGCAACAAAACAATAAAAGAACTTGCGTTGCAAAATTTTAGTGTGATTGAGGGTAATTTGACCAACCTATCGGGCAAAACAGAGTTTGGTGTTTATAATTTAATAACCTGCAACCCACCCTATAAAGCACCCGGTGCGGGCATTAAAAACCCCGACGCCGTTAAAAGCGTTGCACGGCACGAAGTTGAGTGCAGCCTTGAAGATATTGTTAAAACAGCCGCTCGACTTTTGCAAACTTCGGGCAGATTTTGTGTTTGCCACAGACCCGAAAGGTTGGCCGAACTTTTGGATTTAATGCGACTTTATAAGTTAGAGCCAAAGCGCTTAAGGTGTGTAACCCAACGGCTTGGCCAAAAGCCGTGGCTCGTGCTTGTAGAGGGCAAAAAATGCGCTAACACAGGTCTTATTATTGAGCCCGAACTTTATATTGAGCAGGACGGCAATTTTAGCGAAGAAATGTTAAAAATATATTCAGTTTATAAGGAGGCCTACCTGTAATGAGCGGAAAACTTTATGTTGTAGGCACCCCAATTGGTAATTTGGGTGATTTTTCTCCCCGTGGGGTTGAAACTTTGGGTAAGGTTGACTTTATTGCCGCCGAAGACACCCGTGTTACCACAAAATTATTAAACTATTTTAACATTAAAAAACCCCTGATTTCGTATTTTGAGCACAACAAGGCAGCCAAAGGCGAAATTATTATAAACCGAATTTTAGATGGCGAAAACTGCGCACTGGTTACCGATGCAGGCATGCCTGCAATATCGGACCCAGGGCAAGATTTGATTGCCTTGGCCCACAAAAACAAGGTGCCTGTAGAGTCGGTGCCCGGCCCGACAGCGCTCACAACGGCGTTGGCTCTTTCGGGCCTTAGCACAGGGCGTTTTTGCTTTGAGGGGTTTTTGTCGGTTAATAAATTAAGCCGCAAACAACACCTTGAAAGTTTAAAACACGAAACCCGAACCATGTGCTTTTACGAAGCGCCACACAAACTTGTTGCAACCTTGAAAGATATGTTAGAATGTTTTGGCGAGCGTGAAATTGCCCTTGTTAAAGAGATTACAAAACTGCACGAAAATGTGTTTAAAACCACATTTAGCGGCGCTTTAGCCGAGTTTAATGTCAATGCGCCAAAAGGTGAATATGTTTTGTTGGTTTCGGGCTTTAATGAGCAAGAAGCTGCGCCTGATTACACCTTAAGCGATGCCAAAAACATTGCTTTAGATTTTGTTAAAAACGGGCTTTCGCCTTCGGATGCGGCAAAACAAGCCGCCAAAATTACAGGCCTTAAAAAAGGCGATATTTATAAATTGTTAGTTAACAATTAATTACTTTTTATGGTGCAACCGGGGTAATACCAATTTATAATTTCTTCGGCCGTTTTGCCCTGTTTGGCTAAATAATCGGCTCCGCTTTGGCTTAACCCTACGCCGTGCCCATAACCCCTGACTGTGAAATCAAAATTTTGGCCAAACGCAACATCAAAATTGGCCGACCTTAACCCCAAAAGTTTGCGGATTTCGGTGCCTTTTACGGTTACACCGCCAACCGTAACGCTTTCGATATACCCGTTTTCTTGAGTTTTAACTTCGGTAATCCAATTTATTGGCTCGCCGCTAAGTTCAACCACTTCTTTTAAGGCGGTGCTAAACTGCTCGGGCGTGAAAGATTGCGTTTTTTGGTAATCGGGGTTTAAAATATCGCCGCTGCTGTCAACACCGCAAAGGTATGGCAAACTATTGCCGAAAACAGCCTCACAACTTTCGGTTTTACCGCCCGAAATTGCGTGGTAAAGCGCCAAAATTGGCTGACCATTATAATCTATGTATTTTCCGCTAACCGAATTTACGGCGGCGGTGATTTTTTGTTCGTAAAAATCGGCCTTGTCCCCCCATTTTTCCCGTGCCTCTTGTTTAGTTATAAAGGCTTGGTCCACCTTATAGTCGTTGGTAATGTGATAACCTTGGACGCTGTTTTTTTGCGATTTAAAAACAGCGTATGTATATGCCGCTATTGCCTGCGCTTTTAAGGCCTCGCTTTCATATTCGGCCGGCATTTCGGCCGCCACCACGCCAAAAATATAATCGCTCACCGGCACGTTTTTTATCTCGCCCGTTTGGGTGTCTTTTACCAAAAATTCTTTAACATTTGTGTTTATTATTGGATTTTGAGTGGTTGGATTGTTTTTTTGATTAACGGTTAGTGTTAAAAGCGGAATAATTAGCATAAAAAATATAAGCGCTACCGCAATTATAAAATAAATATTTTTCATTTTACTTTTCCTTTTTTTGTGATATTATATTTATATGTCAAACTTTTTAAAAAATGATTATTAAGAGGGGCTTTTATGAACTACAAATTTAAAAAAATTACAATTTTGTCGCTTTGTTTTTTTGTTTGCTTTGTTTTTTTAAAGGCGTTGCAGGCGGTTTTTTGCCTGGACAGTGTTACAGGCTTTTTAAAAAGCGGCTATGCCTTTTACGGCAACGAAATTACAATTTTTATATTTTTGTTTTTGGCTTTTTTATATTTCTTTTGTTTTTCTTGCCCTTTTATTCCGAAAGAATACCCAAAAAATAACTGTTTTTTAGCCGTTGGCTATTATTCTTTGGCACTTTCTTGTTTTGTTGACGTTGTGTTTTTTGAAAAATCTAAATTTTCTGCCCCTTGGCAAAACGCATTGTTTTTAATTTTAGGTGTTGCTTGTTTTTTGTATTTTATTTTGTGCGGTACCTCGGGTTTTGTTAAAATCCCGTTTGTTGCGAACGAAAACGGTGTTATTAACCCCTTGTTTTCTTTAATTCCTATTCTTTTTTACTTAATTAAAATAATTGTTTTCTTTACCTTTTACACCGAAATTCCGGTTGTAACCGACGTTATTTTTGAAATAGGGGTGCTTATTTTATTTTTAATTTTCTTTTTGTTTTTGGCAAAACTTAAAAATAATATTAACGTTGTTTCCACCCAAAAGAAAATCATTCCCGTTACAATTATTGCATTTTTGTTGGGCGCAACCCAAAGTTTACCGCAAATAATTTTGTTTTTACTTTTTAAAAATCGCTTTGTTAAAACCCCCGGCACACACTTAATTTCTAATGTTTTTGTTTTAATTTTCTTGGTTATTTTTTATGTTTTTTTAACTTTGCCGAACAACACAAAAAATAAACCTAAAAAACATTCTTAAAACAAAAAATATTTTAAAAAAGCAGCAAATTTTGCTGCTTTTTTTGTTGCCCTTATTTATATATTATATATATAATATTTAATATAATAATAGTTGAAAAAAATATTGCTTTATGTTATAATGTTTATAAATATGGGATAATATAATTTTTTAAAAATATAGGGACGAAGGTGTTTATTTTGCAAATTGAATCTTTAAACGATATTTGGAGTGCTGTGTGCGA
This sequence comes from Clostridia bacterium, assembly GCA_017439765.1. Lineage (GTDB taxonomy): Bacteria > Bacillota > Clostridia > Oscillospirales > Acutalibacteraceae > SIG565. The sequence goes on from JAFSIN010000069.1 coordinate 5,062, forward strand.
CCTTTGTAAAGATAACATTACAGAAATTGCTTTTAATGTTTGGATAAAGGACCTACACCCAATAGAACTTAACGACGGTGTTTTAACCTTGGGAATTTACTCGGCCTACAAAAAACAGATTGTTGAAAGCACATATATTGCTTTTTTGAAAAATTGCCTTAAAAAAATTATGGGCTTTGAAACCGACATTAAAATTATTGTAGAGGATGAAAACGGCAAAGAGGTTAAACCCCCTGTTGTTTCAACCTATGAAGACGGTTTTACATTTAATAACTTTATTGTTGGTTCCACCAACCGTTATGCACACGCTGCCGCAATGGCTGTGGCCTCTAACCCCGAAAACACAATGCATTACAACCCGCTGGTTATTTACGGACCCTCGGGCGTAGGTAAAACCCACCTTATGCTTGCCATTCGAAACGAGGTTTTGCGCCGCAACCCAGATTATAAAGTTGAATATGTTCGAAGCGAAGAATTTACCAACCAACTTATTAAAGCCCTGCAAGACGGTAAACTGGGCCTTGGCACAATGGAAGACTTTAGAAACCGTTACAGAAATGTGGACATGCTTTTAATAGACGATATTCAGTTCATTGCCGGCAAAGAATCCACACAGGAAGAATTTTTCAACACATTTAACGCCCTTTATGAAAAAAACAAACACATTGTTGTAACCCTTGACCGCCCGCCAAAATCAATCTCTACGCTTGAAGACCGAATTAAATCAAGGTTCCAGGGTGGTATGTCGGCCGATATTACCCCTGCTGACTTTGAAACAAGGGTTGGAATTATAATTAAAAAGGCCGAGCGTTTGGGCATTAAACTTAATGACGACATTGTTTATGAAATTGCTAAGAAAATAATTTCTAACACCCGCCAGTTAGAAGGTGTTGTTAATAAAATTCACGCCTACATTCAAATTGAAAACAAAATGCCAACCGTTTCGGTTTTAAATAATTTGATTCGCGATGTTATTATTGACACCCAGCCGGAACCCATTAAAATTGAAAGAATTATTGAAGAGGTTGCAAGAAGTTATTGTGTTTCGGAAAGTGATATTTTATCGACCCGCCGTTCTGCACAAATTGCGCTTGCCCGCCAAATTGCTATGTACATAGCCCGCGAAACTACCGAACTTTCTTACCAAGCAATTGGCGAAAGTTTTGGCAAGGACCACTCAACAGTTCTTTACAACGTTAGCAAGGTTGAAGAATTTATTAAAGAAAAACCATATGAAAAAGAGATTATAGACGATATTATAAGAAACTTGAAATCGGAATAGTTATTAACAAAGTTATTAATTGTTAACAATCTGTTTTTAACAAGCCGGTTAGTAATTTTTAATTAAACAACTTTATTAAAAAATTATCCCCTTTTTATACACCGCAATTTTTGGCTTAACCACGCTTTATTTTTAGGTTTTCAACAGTTTCAACCGTATATAATACTACTACTTTTTTAATACATTCATTTTATGAATTTTGGAGGTACAAAATGTTTGTTACTTTAGAACGAGAAAAACTTTTAGAAGCAGTTAATCACCTTTCGCGCATTGTTTCTTCAAAAACTTCTCTTCCTGTTTTAGAGGGTATTTTACTTTCGGCCGAAAACGGCAAAATAACCTTAATTAGTTATAACCTTGAAATAGGAATTAAAAAAGAAATTTATTCTAACACAAGTGAACCGGGCGATATTGTAATTAATGCAAGAATATTGGGTGAAATTTTAAGAAAATTAGATGCCCCTTATGTTGAAATTTCAACCGATGACCGTTTAATGTGCCACATTAAATCGGGTTCGGCAGTTTTTGATATTATGGGCATGGCTGCTGCTGATTTTCCGGAGATGCCAAGTGTAAGTGAAAATGAAAAAATTGTTTTAGGCGGCGAAATTATTAAAAATATGGTAAGAAGAACTATTTTTGCCGTTGCTCAAAACGAAGGTACAAGGCCAATTTTAACCGGTATTAACATAACTTTAGCCCCGGGCGTTATTAAATTTGTTGCAATAGATGGTTATAGGCTTGCTATTAGAAATGAAAAAATAAATATTGATAAAGAAATGTCTTTAATTGTGTCGGGTAAAGCAATAAGCGAACTTGTTAAAATTATTAATGACCAAGATGAAGATGTTGAAATTTTTGTAAGCAATAATTTAATTTGCTTTAAAACTGATGGATACTCTTTTATTTCCAGACTTTTAGACGGAGATTTTGTAGATTACAAAAAAACTATTCCCGAAACATATAAACAAAGAATTTTTGTTAAAACAAAAGAATTAATTGATACCGTTGAAAGAATTAGTTTGGTTATTAATGATACTTTCTCAACACCAATTAGGTGCATTATAAGTGAAAATAATATAATTTTCAGTTGTACATCTGCTGTGGGCCGAGCAACCGAGAATTTTCCAATTAATTTAGAGGGAGAAGAATTTGAAATTGGCCTTAACAGTCGTTATTTAACCGACGCCTTAAAAGCTACCGAAAGCGATAAGGTTAAAATTGAATTTAATGGTCCTTCTTCTGGTGTGTTAATTAAACCTATTGATTCTGATGATTTTACCTATATGGTAATGCCAATGAGGTTAAAATAATGGTAAAAAAAGTTTCAATAAAAGAAGATTATATTAAATTAGATTCCCTTTTAAAATTTATTGGCGAAGCTGCAACCGGCGGCCACGCAAAAATTCTTATTTCTAACGGAGAAGTAAAGGTAAACAACGAAGTTTGCTTAATGCGCGGCAAAAAAATAAGAAAAGGCGATAAAGTGCAAATAAATTTAAAGGAAATTATTATTGAATAATGATTATTAAAAAAATTACAATTAATAATTTTAAAAATATTAGTTTTGCAGAAATTGAGCCAACAGAAAAAATAAACATTATAAACGGCCAAAATGCCCAAGGAAAAACAAATTTATTAGAATCGGTTTGGCTTTTTACAGGTATGAAAAGTTTTAGAGGCAGTAAAGATGCCGAACTTATTAAATTTGGCCAAGAAAAGTGTAAACTTCAACTTAATTTTTTAAGTGAAGGAATTGAAAAACAAGCAGAAATTATTATAAGTGAAAAAAAAGAAGTTTTTTTAAATCAAAAAAAATTAAAAAATGGGTCGGACATTGCAGGAGAATTTAATGCAGTTGTTTTTAATCCTAACGATTTACTTATAATTTCCGGCTCACCAAAAGAAAGACGCAAATTTTTAGATATTTGTATTGGTCAAATTTATCCAAAATATATTAATGTTTTAAAAGAATATACAAGGGCGGTAAAACAAAGAAATAATTTATTAAAAGAAAGTATTAAAGATTCAACATTAGAATTTTTAATTGAAGATTTTGAAAAAATAATTATTTTACAAGGTAAAAAAATTATTGATTACAGAATAAAATATTTAAATTTATTAAAAGAAGAAGCAATAAAAATATATGATGGCATAAGCGGAAATAAAGAAATTTTAAAAATAGAATATTTAAGCAGTGTTTTTGAAAATTTTGAGAAAGAATTAATTTTAGCCCGCAAGACAGATAAATTTAAAGGAATAACCTCTGTTGGCCCCCACCGCGACGATATTATTTTTAAAATAAATGGCCAAAACGCCAAAGAATTTTCTTCGCAGGGGCAAAAAAGAAGTATTGCATTATCACTAAAATTAGCCGAAGCTAAAATTTTAGAAAAAATAACCGGCGACAGCCCAGTTATTTTATTAGATGATGTTTTAAGTGAACTTGATAAAAACAGAAGAAACTTTATTTTAAATGAAATAAGTAATAAACAAGTTTTTATTTCTTGTTGTGAAGAAGATAATTTTAAAGAATTAAAAAATGGTAAAATTTTTGAGGTTAAGGAAGGCTGTATTGAAAAATGTATTTGCATTTAGGTCAAGAAAAAATAGTAAAAGAACAAGATATTTTAGGAATTTTTGATTTAGATACATCAACCGTTAGCCGCCACACCCGAAAATATTTAAATTTAGCCGAAAAAAACAAACAAACACAAACAATAAGTTACGAATTACCAAAATCTTTTATTGTTTGCGCCAAACCAAAACAAAAAGAAAAAACAATTTATTTATCACAAATATCCTCTTTAACACTGTTAAAAAGGAGTAACAATTTCTTAAATGAAATAAAAGAATAGAAAAGGGAGAAAAAAATGTCGGAAGAAATTAAAAACACCCTGGTTACCGAAAATTATGATGAAAATTCAATTCAGGTATTAGAGGGCTTAGAGGCCGTTAGAAAACGCCCCGGTATGTACATAGGCTCTACCGGAGAACGCGGTTTACACCACCTTGTGTATGAAATTGTTGATAACTCTATTGACGAAGCACTTGCAGGTTATTGCGATAAAATAACGGTAGAATTGCTTGATGAAGGAATAATAAGGGTTACCGACAACGGCCGTGGTATACCTGTTGGAATAAACCCTCAAAAAGGAATACCAACCGTTACGGTTGTATTTACAATTTTGCATGCCGGCGGTAAATTCGGCGGTGGCGGATATAAAGTTTCGGGCGGTTTGCACGGTGTTGGTGCTTCGGTTGTTAATGCCCTTTCAAGTTGGCTTGAAGTAGAGGTTAGCGACGGTAAAAATGTTTACAAACAACGCTATGAAAAAGGTAATATTGTTACCGATTTAGAGATAATTGGAACAACCGACAAAACAGGCACAACAGTAACCTTTAAACCCGACCCAACAATTTTTACCGACACCACAACCTATGATTACGACATTTTATTAACAAGGTTGCGCGAGCAATCATTTTTAAATGCAGGCATCAGGATTGAACTTACCGACAAACGAACCGATGTTTTTGAAAAAAGGCAAGATGAATTTTATTACGAAGGCGGCATTAAATCTTATGTAGAATTTTTGCTGTCGGGCATTAAAAAAGAGGCCCTTAACAGTGAAGTAATTTATTTATCGGGCGAAAGAAACGATGAATCGGCCGAAATTGCGCTTATTTGGTCAACTGCATATGATAATAAAATAATGTCTTTTGCCAACACATTGCACACTATTGACGGCGGTACACACGAACAAGCCTTTAGGCAAACTGTTGCAAGGGTTGTTAATAAATATGCCCACGATTTTAAAAAGCTTAAGGTAGATTCCGACAACCTTAAAGCCGAAGATATTATGGAGGGTTTGGTGGCTGTTGTGTCGGTTAAACTGGCCGACGCCCAGTTTGAAAGCCAAACAAAAGCAAAATTAGGTAATACTTCTATTGGCACATTGGTTAGAAACTTAATTAACGACAAATTGTACCAATATTTAGAAGAACACCCGGCCGATGCGAAAATTGTAATAGAAAAGGCTATTGCGGCATCAAACGCGCGTGAGGCTGCTCAAAAAGCCCGAGATGCTTCTCGTAACAAGGCAGGCATTGGCGGCAAAACCCGTATGCCCGAAAAATTAACCGACTGTATTTCTAACGATGCCACAAAAACCGAAATTTTTATTGTTGAGGGTGATTCTGCAGGCGGCTCGGCTGTAGAAGGCCGAAATAGCACATACCAGGCAATATTGCCACTTTGGGGTAAAATGCTTAACGTTGAAAAGGCCCGAGATGATAAAGTTTACGGCAACGACAAATTAACACCCGTTATTGTTGCCTTAGGCACAGGCATTGGCGAGAATTTTGATATTGAAAAATTGCGCTATGATAAAATTGTAATTATGGCCGATGCCGACGTAGACGGAAGCCATATTAGAACACTTTTGTTAACATTCTTCTTTAGGTATATGCCACAACTTATTGAAACCGGTCATATTTATTTGGCTCAACCACCTTTGTTCAGAATTTCTAAAGGTAAAAAACATTTTGACGCCTTTACCGATGAAGAAAAAGCAAAATATATTGAAGAACTTGGCGGCACTGCCGATGTTCAGCGTTATAAAGGTCTTGGTGAAATGGACCCCGATCAATTATGGGAAACAACCCTTAACCCCGAGGTTAGAACGATGCTAAGGGTAACCATGAGTGATGCTGCCGAGGCCGATGCCACCTTTACCATGCTGATGGGCGAAGAGGTTGAACCAAGAAAACAATTTATTGAAGAAAATGCGGTTTTCGCAACCGATTTGGATATTTAAGTGAAAGGAGAGTATTAAAATGGCTAAACAAGAAAAGGTTTATTGGCCCGAAAACGAAGAAACCAACATTGTGCCTGTAGAAATTGTTGACGAAGTTAAAAACAGTATGCTGCAATATGGTATGTCGGTTTTGGTGGGCCGTGCTCTCCCCGATGTACGCGACGGTTTAAAACCTGTTCACAGGCGTATTCTTTACACTATGTATGAAAACGGCCTTACACCCGAAAAGGCATACCGCAAATGCGCCGACACCGTTGGTTCGGTTTTGGGTAGGTACCACCCCCACGGCGACAGTTCGGTTTACGATGCAATGGTGCGTATGGCACAAGATTTTTCACTTAGATACCCACTTATAGACGGCCACGGTAACTTTGGTAATATCGACGGCTACCCGCCTGCTGCCTATCGTTACACAGAATCTAAAATGAACAGAATATCGTTAAATATGTTAGACGATATTGAAAAAGATACTGTAGATTTTGTTCCAAACTATGACGACCGCCTAAAAGAACCCGTGGTTTTACCTGTTAGGTTCCCACAACTTTTGGTTAACGGTTCTTCGGGTATCGCATTTGGTATGGCTACCGAAATCCCACCACACAATTTGGGCGAGATTATTGACGGTATGTGTTGCCTTATTGACAACCCCGAGGCCGAGTTAGACGAAATTTGCCAACACATTAAGGGCCCTGACTTCCCAACAGGCGGTATTATTATGGGCCGCTCGGGCATAAGGTCGGCTTATGCCACCGGTAAAGGCCGCATTATTGTTCGCGGTAAGGCCGAAATTGAAGAACGCGAAAACGGCAAATTCCGCATAGTTATTACCGAAATACCTTACAAAGTTAAAAAGAAAGAACTTGTTAAAAAGATTTACGATTTAGCAAGTGATAAACGCATTGAAGGCATTGATGATGTTGTTGACTATTCATCTAAGCGTGATGGCGGTATTAGAATTATTGTTGATATTAAAAAAGATGCCAACCCACAGGTAATTTTAAATAAACTTTATTCTTATACCGAACTGCAAACAACATTTGGTGCTAACCTTATTGCTATTGTTAACGGCAAACCGCAAATTTTAACCCTTAAAGAAATGCTTTTAAACAGCATTAACTTCCAATGCGAGATTATAGAGCGCCGCACCAGGTTCGATATGAACAAGGCTAAAGAGCGCGCCCATATTTTAGAGGGTTTAAAAACGGCCATTGATTTTATTGACGAGGTTGTAAGCATTATCAGAACCAGCAAAACCATTCCCGAATCGAAGGAAAGGCTTGCCGAAAGGTTTAATTTAGATGATATTCAAACAACCGCAATTGTTCAAATGCAGTTGGGCAAACTTGCCGGTCTTGAAAAGCAAAAAATTGAAGAAGAATTAAAAGATAAAAAAGCATTCATTAAAGAGTGTGAAGATATTTTATCAAATCACAGCAGGGTTTTGGATATTGTTAAAACCGATTCTTTAAACCTGCGTGATAAATATTCTGACGACCGCCGCACCGAAATCACAGCAGTTTCGGGCGAGGTTGACATTGAAGATTTAATTCCGCTTGAGCAGGTTGTATTAACCAAAACACAAAACGGTTACATTAAGCGTATGCCGTGTGATGAATATTCGGTTCAAAATCGTGGCGGCCGCGGAATCAGGGGCATGACCACCCGTGAAGATGACGTTGTTGAAAGCATGTTTGTTTGCTCTTCGCACGACAATGTTTTAATGCTTTCAAACTTAGGCCGTATTTATAAATTAAAGGCCTACGAAATACCTGAGGGTAGCCGTACCGCTAAGGGAATGAACCTTATTAACATTCTGCCACTGTTAGAGGGCGAAAAAATTTGCGGCATTTTGCCCTGCAACGAAATGGATGAAAACCACTACCTTGTGGTTGTTACCAAAAACGGTACAATCAAGCGCACCAGCCTTGATAATTACCTGCACATTCGTAAAACAGGCATTATTGCAATCTCACTTGACGAAGGCGACCAAATGGCATTCTCGGCCATAACAAATGGCTCGGACGAACTTATTATTGCCACCAAAAAAGGTATGGCAATTAGGTTTAGCGAAACTAATGCAAGGCCAATGGGCCGTTCGGCACACGGTGTTAGAGCAATAAGGCTTAAAGAGAACGACGAGGTTGTTGCAATGTCGGTTTGCAGCGATGAAACCATTCTTTTAACCGTTACCGAAACCGGATATGGCCGCAAGAGTAAAGCCGAAGATTATAGGCTGCAATCACGCGGCGGTAAGGGTATTACCAACTACCGCACCGAAAAATACGGCGATGTTGCCGCAGTTTTATCGGTTACCGACCAAGACGATGTTATTATGATAGCGTCAGACGGCGTTATTATTAGGGTGCCTGTGGCACAAATAAGCACATTTGCCCGCCCCGCCAAAGGTGTAAGGGTTAAAAAGGTGTTAGAAGGTGTTAAAATTCTTTCCTGCGTTGTTTCAGAACACAACGAAGAAGAGGTAACCGACACCCCCGAACTCCCCGATGCTGATGCCGCCGAGGTAGGACCCGAAGATAACGAACCCGAAATAACCGAATCCGAGGAATAATAGTGCAAGAATTTTTTGACTACCAAAACTTTACCGAAGTTCCACCCGAAATAACCGAAAAAAAGAGCATTCGCCGGTTGGCTAAAACCACCGGCCTTGCTCTTTGTGGCCTTTTTGCTATTATGTTTTTTTGGTCGCTTGCTTTTGTGCGAATAATGGTTGTTTTGGGCTTTAACCCAAAAGCAGCGCTTTGGTTTTTGAACGAACCCGTAATTATGCAAACTTTGCAAATTCTGATTTCGGGCATTATGTTGTTTGTGCCGTTTGTTTTAGCGGTAAAATTTTCAAACCTAAAGGTTAGAAATTTAGTAATGCTAAAAAAACCGCCAAACATTAAAACCACCGTTTTGCTTACAATAATGGGCCTTGCGTTTTGCCAAATAGTAAACATTGCCACCAACATTGGTGCCGGTGTTTTTCAAATGTTTGGCATTACCTTTCCCGACCCACAAATAGAGTTGCCAAAAGGTGTTTTTGGCATAATTGTAATGCTTTTTTCAACGGCGTTTTTCCCCGCTTTTTTTGAAGAATTTGTTATGCGCGGCTTATTGCTGGGCCTTTTAAAACAAAAAGGCAACGCCTTTGCTGTTATTTGCTCGGCGTTGGTGTTTGGTTTTATGCACGCCAACGCACAACAAATTGTGTTTGCGTTTTTTGTTGGCATTATTTTGGGTTTTTTAACCGTTAAAACCGAATCTATTTGGCCGGCCGTGGCGGTGCATTTTTTAAACAACTTAATTTCGGTAATTTTTTCTTATTTAAATATAACAAAAATTAACAGCGACATAATTTCATTGGTATATGTTATATTGTTTGCCACCATTTTGTTGTTTGGTGTTTTGTGCACTATTAAAATTTCTAAACAAGACAGCAATTTTTTCACATTACACCACCAAAGCGAGTTTACAACGCAAAAAAAGGTTTGTTGGTTTGTAACCTCGCCCATAATTATAATAAGCTTTGTGGTTTCGTTACTACTGGCGTTTTTTGCAAGGTAAAAGGTGTTGCCACAGGCTAACACCTTTTGTTTTATTAGGAGTTTAACATGAACAGAAAATTTATGGATTTAGCAATTATTGAGGCAAAAAAAGCGGCCGAAGCCGGCGATGTACCCGTTGGCGCAGTGGTTGTAAAGAACGACACCGTTATTGGTGTTGGTCGCAACCGCCGCGAACAAGACAAAAACGCCACCGCCCACGCCGAGATTGCCGCAATTGCTGATGCTTGCAAAAACATTGGCGATTGGCGGCTTGACGACTGCGAAATTTATGTAACGCTTGAGCCCTGCCCAATGTGCAGCGGCGCCATAATTAACGCCCGCATTAAAACCGTAATTTTTGGAGCATATGATACCAAAGTGGGCTCGTTTGGTTCAATTGCCAATTTTGCCAATATACCTTATGCCCACACACCCGAAATTTATGGCGGTATTTGCGAAAACGAATGCCGCAATGTATTAACCGATTTTTTTAAGGGTATTAGGTAATGGAAAAATTAATAAAAAACATTTTAAACGATAATTTAATTTATGAATATTCGTTTTGCAGTTTTGCGGCGGTTGAAAATTATTTGTTGCCCTGCAGGGCGGCAAGCCGACTGCCCAAAAACTCCAAAACCATTATAATGGTGGCCTTCCCCTACAAAGTTAAAAATCGGCCCCCTGCCAACATTAGCCGTTATGCCGCCGTTCCCGATTACCACTTGGTTTGCGGCAAATTTTTAAACGATGCTGCCAATGCCTTAAAGGCGCAATTTCCACAAAATGAATTTGCCGTGTTTTTAGATAATTCCCCAATACCCGAGGTTTACGCCGCAGCGTATTCAGGCTTGGGTGTTAAGGGGCTTAACGGGCTTTTAATACACAAAAAATACGGCTCATATGTCTTCTTGGGCGAAATAGTAACCGATTTAGAACTGCCAACCGCAAAATTCGACCAAAAGTGCCTCGAATGTAGCCAATGCATTAAGCACTGTAATAGTGTTACCAATAAAAAAGAGTGCCTATCGGCTGTAAACCAGCAAAAAAACGGGCTAACCAAGGCTCAAGAAGCACAAATTAAGGCATCGGGCTTGTGTTGGGGGTGCGATGTTTGCAGCGAGGTTTGCCCTATGAATAAAAACACCCAAACAACATATATTCCCGAGTTTATAAACGGCTACCGTGAATGTTATTCACCAACCGAAGACCCCAAAGACCGTGCTTACAACTGGCGCGGGCCGGGCGTTATTAAAAGAAATTATAATTTAATTAACGAATAATGTTTTTAAGGTTATCTTTTTTAATAAATCCTGTTGCCAATAAAATTAAAAAATAAAATACAACCGAAAAAACAATTAATAAAACAACCCAAATTGTGTTTTGGGGTGTAATTTTATTTAAAATTAAATTTATGCCCGAGCACACTCCCAACCCCACAACCAACGGCCAAACCACAAACTTTAAAATATTTAATTTGGTTTTGGTAACGGTAAGCAGTTTTTTAGCATTTAAAACAGTGGTTAAAATATTGCTTAAATACATTATAAAAATAAACCCATAAACCGAATATTTCGGAACAAATAAAAATACTAAAACAAGCCGCAAAAGTGAATCGAAAACCGAGTAATAAAAGGTTGATTTTTGGCAATCCAGCCCTTTTAAAAGACCGTCGCAAATGCTGTCTAAATACATTAGGGGAACGAGCGGCGCTAAAATTTTAACACAAAACCCAACCGATGAGTCGTTATAAAGCAAAATGCCTAAATTTTGGCCGCAAAACCAAAAAATGCAACCAAAAATTATTCCAAATACTGCTGTTATTTTAAAAATTAAGGTTATGGCGCGGCTTATGCTTTTGCCCTGCTTTTTTGCCTTTAATTCTGAAAGTTCGGGTATTAATAAAAGCGACACTGCACCTAAAAAAGAAGAAGGAAACAATAGTAGCGGCAAGGCCATGCCTTTTATTGCCCCAAAAAATGAAAGTGAAGCCGAACTGCTTAATGCGCCCAGCGTTAAAAGCCTTGGCACTGCGGCGTTTTCAACCGTTCTTAAAGAGGAGCTTAAATATCGCCCCGCAGTAATGGGCAACGCAATGTTTAAAATTTGGCGGTTCAGGTTGTTTTTTGTGCCCAATTTAACGGGGTTTAGTTTTTTAACATCTTTTTTATAACAAATCCACAATATTAAAGCCGAAAGCGCCTCGGCGCCAATATCGCCAACCACCATTGCTGCGACCGTAAAGGTAACGCCGCGGTTATAAAACCGTGTTATTAAAAAAACACTTAACAAAATACGGGCGGTTTGCTCGGCAATTTGCGAAAACGACGATGCCCCGGCCTTTCGCCTTGCTATAAAATAACCCCTAAAGCAAGAGCAAAGGCCAACAAAAACTACCCCCACCGCAATAATTTTTAAGGCTAAAGCGGCACGGGTATCGCCAATGAATTTTAGTGCGATAAAATTTGCGCCCCAAAAAAGCAAAACAAAGGTGCAAAAAGATAACAAAATTGTGTAAAAAACGCCTTTTATAACCGCTTTTTTAGCAAAAAAGGGATTATTAACTGCAATTTCTTTTGCAACAATACTAACAACGGCGGTGCTAATGCCGCTTGTTGCAAAGGCCGAGGCTAACGCATAGACCGAAAGAATTATTTGATAAAGGCCAATGCTTTCACTGCCTACGGTGCGGCCAAGCCACACCTTAAAAATTACGCCTGCAAACCTAAGAATTAATGTTGTAACGGTTAAAACAACCGCATTTTTTATAAAAACAACCTTTTTCATATTAAAACCCCCACCAATAATTTTTATGTTTTGGTATCACACTATATAACCCTTTTGTTAGGAGGACTTTGTTATGAGCAACCCGTTAGCCGACCGCTTAAGACCTAATACTATTGCTGAGGTTTTTGGTCAACAACATTTGTTGGGTGAAAACAAAGCGTTAAGAAAAATAATTGAATCTGGTAAAATACCAAACCTAATATTTTACGGCCCCTCGGGCGTGGGCAAAACCACTGTTGCCAACATTATTGCCAAGGTTAGCGGCAAAAAATTGTTCAGGCTTAACGCCACCACTGCCACCACCGCCGATATTAAAGATATTATTTTAAACTTAGGTACTATTGAGGCCGCCGGCGGAATATTACTTTATTTAGATGAGATTCAATATTTTAATAAAAAGCAACAACAAATATTACTACAATATATTGAAAACGGCGATATTACTCTTATTGCATCGACCACCGAAAACCCATTTTTTTATGTTTATAATGCAATTTTAAGCAGGTCGAGCGTTTTCGAGTTTAAACCCCTAACTTTTACCGACATTTCGGCCGCTTTAGAAAGGGCGGTTAAAATATTAAAGGCCGAAACCGAGCATAATATTATTGTTGAGCCGCTGGCACTTGAAAAAATTGCACGCTCGGCTGCGGGCGATGTGCGCCGAGCCCTTAACACGCTTGAACTTTGTGTTTTAACAGGTACACAAAAAAATGGCGACACCGTGGTGGACGACCAACTGACCGAGCAGTTTTTGGCCGGAAATTCGGTAAGATACGACCGCGATGGAGATGAACATTACGACATTATATCGGCCTACCAAAAATCTATGCGGGGCAGCGACCCCGATGCCGCCGTGTTTTATTTGGCGCGGCTTTTAGAGGCTGGCGACATCATGAGCGCTTGCAGAAGGTTGCTTGTTTGCGCCAACGAAGATGTTGGCCTTGCCTACCCACAAATTATACCCATTGTTAAGGCGGCGGTTGACACAGCGCTGCAGGTTGGTCTGCCCGAGGCCAGAATCCCACTGGCTAATGCCGTAATTTTGGTGGCCTTAAGCCCTAAATCTGCCACCGCACACGATGCCATTAACGCCGCCATGCAAGATGTTGCAAATGGGCTTTCAGGCAATGTGCCAAGGCAACTGCAAAATAAGCATTTCGACGGTGCAGATTGTGAAAATCCTGGGCAAAACTATAAATATCCACACAGCTATAAAAACCATTATGTTGTGCAGCAATATTTACCCGACACCGTTAAAAACAAAAAATATTACAATTTTGGCGACAACGCAACCGAGCAAAAATTCGCAGATTATTGGAAAAAAATAAAAGGGGAGTAATAAGTGAAAACATATTTACCGCCTAAATCAACATTAATTGTTTGGCAAATTAGGGTAACTGTTTTATTGGCCCTTTTAGTTGCGGTTTTATATTGGTTCATTGCCGATTATTTTTTGGTTTTGTTTTGTGTTTCGCTTGTGTTGGCGGTTGTTTTTAATTTAATTTATTTTCCAGCCTTTTTAAGGTGCTACTCAATAAGCGTTAACCAAAATGCCATTATTATAAAAAGCGGTGTTTTTATAAAGCACGAACGCATTTTACCATTCCCACGCATGATTTATGCCGAAAAGCAGCAAACCCTTGTTGCTAAGGCTTTTTCGGTTTCGGCCCTTGTTTTAAGGGTTGCCAGGGCGGCCACCCTTACCGTAGAATTAAAAGACAACGACATTGCCGAGATTATGAAAGCGGTGGCAAAATGGCAGTAAAATTAAAAATAACAGCACACCCAATAATGATTTTTTATTATCTAAAACCTTTTTGGTTTGTTTTAATTATTCCTTTAATTAAAGCAATTGTCAGCGCTGTTATAAAGGCCGAGGTTAACAATGTTCTGTTAAACGAACTATTTATTTCGGTGGTATTAATTACCTATTCTGTCATAAAATGGAAAAAATTAAAAATTAATATATCGTCCGATTTTATCGAGATTTATTTAGGTGTAGTACGCCGAAGGTATGCGAATATACCAATAAATAAAATTTCAACCATAGAAACAACTAAAAGCCCTTTAGATTATATTTTCGGCACACAAAAAGTAAAAATCAACACCGAGGCCGGTAAACAAGGCAGCGCAGATTTTTGGTTCAAACTAAATGTGGGGGATGTTAAAAAGGTAACCGAGTTGTACCCCGAAAAAGTAACCCCAAAAACAATTAAGTTTTCGGCTGTAAGGGTTGCCGTTATGGCAGCAACATCTTCTTCGGCCTTTACAGGAATAGTTTTGGTGGTACCCATAATAAACCAGGCGGTAAGACTTTTGGGCACCGCCGTTACCGATTTGCTGTTAGACAGAATAAATAAAATAGGCCAACTTTTTAGTAAATTTATGCCACCCGTTGTAAATACGGTTACAGTTGTGTTCTTAATATCTTATTTTATAGCCTTTTTAATCTCGTTTTTTAAAAGCGTTAATTTTAAGGTTGTTTTTGCAGGCAAAAAAACAGGTGTTTTTAGCGGCTTGCTTGTTTTGCGCAAGGTTTTGTTTAACACAAAATCGGTTAACAGTGTATGTATAGAGCAAACTCCGCTAATGCGCTTTTTTGCCAGATATTTATTACGAGTGGGCATTGGTGGCTACGGCAACCGCAAAGGCGACAGAGCCGTTGTTGTGCCATCGGCCAAAAGAGACGAGGTGCACGAGCTTTTTTCGGTTCTGTTTCCAAAATTTGAACCGGCCGACAACAAAATAAAGCCACACAAAAACACAAGGTGGCGGTTTTATTATTTGCCAACGCTGTTTTTGGCTGTTAGCGTAATTTTATATTTGGTTTTATCTTATTCGTTTCCGGTTTTTAAGGGGCTAATATCGTTTGGGTTTATAGTTACCGCCTGTGTTTTAGCCTATTATTACAGTTTGGCCGAATATAACACCAAACACAGTTGTATTTCGGTGGCTCCAGTAATTTACGCCAACTATACACGCTGGTCGGCCACCCGAGAAATGTTTTGCGAGCATAATCGCATTGGCATAATACACATAACCCGTTGGCCTGTTGACAAAAGAAAAAACACCTGCAATGTAAGGTTAACGGTTAGGTCTGAAGCAGCTGAATCAATAACCGTTAAGCATATTTCTTACAATGAACTAACAGATGAAATTAAAAGTTTATATCAAATTTAGTATATTAACATTAAAACCACAAACAATATATTAAAAACGAAGGGGTGCAAAAATGTTTTTAAATTGTTTGTGGGCTTTTTTAATTGGGGGCGCCATATGCGGCTTGGGGCAGATTTTAATAGATTTAACCAAATTAACCCCTGCACGCATTTTAACGGGCTATGTTGTGGCGGGTGTGTTGCTAACGGCGGTGGGGCTTTACCAACCGCTTGTTGATTTTGCAAACGCGGGCGCAACGGTACCTTTAACAGGGTTTGGATACAGTCTGGCAAAGGGTGTAGAACAGGCGGTAGATAAATACGGACTTATCGGAGCTTTAAGCGGTGGGTTAACTGCCACGGCGGCAGGAATAGCGGCAGCAATAACCTTTGCGCTGTTAATGGCCTTGATATTCAAACCGGGCGACAAATCATAAAAAACATAAAGTTTCACGTGAAACACTGCCAACTTGTTTCACGTGAAACTTTTTTGTTCTTGTTAAAATAAATATACTGTGCTATAATTAAAAATGAAAAACAAGAACAAGCAGGTGAATTATGGGTAAAATCATTGCAATAGTAAACCAAAAGGGCGGCGTTGGCAAAACAACCACAGCCGTAAACCTTACCGCAGCACTTGGAAACGCAGGCAAAAAGGTGTTAATTGTAGATGCTGACCCCCAAGGCAATACAACCAGTGGTTTTGGTATAAATAAGCGCGAGGTTACATTTTCTTCGTACGACTTACTGATTGGTG
Organism: Clostridia bacterium; assembly: GCA_017439765.1. Taxonomy (GTDB): domain Bacteria; phylum Bacillota; class Clostridia; order Oscillospirales; family Acutalibacteraceae; genus SIG565. The sequence continues at coordinate 21,408 of JAFSIN010000069.1, forward strand.
CGCAAAAAGCCGAAACCGCAACGGTTAACACAACCTTTAAAAATGTTGATGTTATTCCGGCTAATATGGATTTGGCCGGCGCCGAGGTAGAGTTGATTAACATTGAAAACCGCGAGGCTCAGCTTAAAAAGGCGCTTTCTTTGGTTCGAGAAAAATACGATTTTATATTTATAGATTGTCCACCTTCTTTGGGTCTTATAACCATAAACGCACTAACCGCGTGCGATACCTTTTTGGTGCCCGTGCAATGCGAATATTACGCTATGGAGGGACTTTCGCAGTTGATGGCAAGCGTTAGGCAAATAAAAAGGCTTTATAATGCGGGGCTCGAGCTTGAGGGTGTGGCTCTTACAATGTACGACGGCAGGTTAAACCTAACCCACCAGGTTGTAGAAGAATTAAAAAAATTCTTTGCAAACAAGCTTTACAAAACAACAATACCGCGCGCTGTAAGGCTTTCTGAGGCACCAAGTTATGGTATGCCCATACAATATTACGACAAACGCTCTAAGGGCGCCAAGGCGTATGATGAATTGGCCCAAGAGTTGCTTAAAAGGAACAGGAGGTAGCATATGGCTATGAAAAAAGGCGGTTTAGGCCGTGGGTTAGATGCTTTGTTTAATGAAAACACAACCGACAGAAACGAACTTATAGAGCTTAATATTTTAGATATTGAACCCAACCGCGAACAACCGCGTAAGATTTTTGACCAAAACGCTTTAGAAGAATTGGCAAACAGTATTAAAGAACACGGCCTTTTGCAACCGATTGTTGTAAAACCCGTTACAAACGGCACATACCGCATTATTGCGGGCGAGCGCAGGTGGCGTGCCAGCCGCTTGGCAGGGCTTAAAACGGTGCCTGTAATTGTGAAAGATTTTGCCGAACAACAGGTAATGGAGGCAGCCTTAATAGAAAATTTGCAACGCCAAGACCTAAACGCTGTGGAAGAAGCGTTAGGATATAAGGCCTTAATTGATACATACGGCCTAACCCAAGACGAAGTTGCAAAACGTGTGGGTAAATCGCGCGTGGCTGTTACAAATTCGTTAAGGCTTCTAAATCTTAATGAAAACGAATTGGAATTGTTAAGTGCCGGCAGCATAACGGCGGGGCACGCAAGGGTTATTCTTTCGGCTGAAGAACCGATTTTGCGCAAAAAAATAACCGAAATGGCTATAAACGGTGCTTCGGTAAGGGCGCTTGAAAACGCTGTGCGCTCGGCCAAAAGCACACCCAGAAAAGCGGCCAATACAATTAAGAATGCGTTTTATTCCGAGGTTGAATTAGCTCTAAAACAGGCCTTGCACCGCAAGGTTAGCGTTCAAAAAACGGGCAAAAACCACGGTGTAATAAGCATTGAGTTTTATAACGACGAAGAACTTGAAATCATAGCCCAAAAATTAGGCAAATAGTGTTATATTAACACAGTATTGACAAAAACTTTTATTAAGGTATAATTAAATTAGATTATTATAATTAGGAGGCTTGTTATGAAAGGTATTGTTTTGGCAGGCGGTTCGGGCACAAGGCTTTATCCGCTTACTATGGTAACCTCTAAGCAGCTTTTGCCGGTTTACGACAAACCAATGGTGTTTTACCCGATTTCTACCCTTATGCTTGCGGGAATAAAAGATATTTTAATAATATCCACCCCAACCGATTTACCCAACTTCGAAAGACTGTTGGGCGACGGCAGCAGGTATGGTATTAATTTGAGTTATAAGGTTCAACCCTCGCCGGACGGCCTTGCACAAGCCTTTTTATTGGGCGAAGAATTTATTGGTGATGAAGCCTGCGCAATGGTGCTTGGCGACAACATTTTCTATGGCAACGGCTTTAGCAAAACCCTTAAAGAAGCCGCGCTTAATGCCGAAGAAAACGGCCGCGCCACAGTGTTTGGTTATTACGTTAACGACCCCGAGCGTTTCGGAATTGTTGAGTTTGACCAAAACGGAAAGGTAATTTCGGTTGAAGAAAAACCCAAAAACCCAAAAAGCAATTACGCCATAACAGGTCTTTACTTTTACCCGAAGGGTGTAAGCGCCAAGGCAAAACAGGTTGTACCGTCGGCCAGGGGCGAATTAGAAATTACCTCGCTTAATGAGATGTATTTAAACGAAGAAAAACTTGACGTTCAACTTTTGGGCCGCGGTTTCGCTTGGCTCGATACCGGCACAATGGACTCTTTGGTAGAGGCTTCTGATTTTGTGCAGATGGTGGAAAAAAGGCAAGGCATTAAAATTTCGGCGCTTGAAGAAATAGCCTTTTTAAGAGGTTGGATAACCAAAGAAAAACTTTTAGAGGCAGCCAAACGTTATGGAAAATCGCCATACGGCAAGCATTTAAGAAGCGTGGCCGAAGGCGGCCTTAAATATTCAATATAATTTAAGGGGGAAAAGCCTTGAAAATAATTGACACAAAAATACCCGAGGTTAAAATTATTGAGCCCGATGTTTTTGGCGACCACAGGGGTTATTTTATGGAAACTTGGTCAGAAAACAAATACGAGCAGTTAAATTTTATACCAAAGCAAGATAACGAAAGTTTTACCGCCAAAAAAGGCACACTGAGAGGGCTTCATTTTCAGCAGTCGCCCATGGCACAGGCCAAAATTGTTAGGGTAACAAGCGGCACGGTGTTAGATGTTGCGGTAGATTTACGCAAAGGTTCACCCACATATTTACAGTGGGTTGCTGTGGAACTCTCGGCCGAAAACAAAAGACAGTTTTTTATTCCGCGCGGTTTTGCGCACGGCTTTTTAACCCTTAGCGATAATGTTCAGTTCTGCTACAAGGTGGACAACCTTTATTCAAAGGAATGCGACCGTTCCATTAGGTTCGACGACGCCCAAATCGGTGTAAATTGGGGCATAGAAAACCCAATATTGTCGGCCAAGGATTTAGAGGCTCCAACCCTTAAAGATAGCGACTGCAACTTTGTTTATAATAAATAAAAGGTGGTAAAAAATATGACAATTATAGTTACCGGCGGTGCCGGATTTATTGGCAGCAACTTTGTTTTCCATATGTTAAAAAAATATCCTGATTACAGAATAATTTGCCTTGACAAATTGACATATGCAGGCAACCTTTCAACATTAGAGCCTGTAATGAGCAACCCTAACTTTAGGTTTGTTAAGGCCGATATTTGCGACCGCGAAGCTGTTTATAAACTTTTTGAAGAAGAAAAACCCAGCATGGTGGTTAACTTTGCTGCCGAAAGCCACGTTGACCGCTCTATTGAAAACCCAAGCATTTTCTTAGAAACTAACATTATGGGTACAGCAGTTTTAATGGATGCCTGCCGCAAATACGGCATTAAAAGATACCACCAGGTTTCGACCGACGAGGTTTACGGCGATTTACCGCTCGACCGCCCCGATTTATTCTTTACCGAAACCACACCAATTCACACATCCAGCCCATATTCCAGCTCTAAGGCTGCGGCCGATTTGCTTGTTATGGCATATAACCGCACCTATGGCCTGCCTGTAACCATAAGCCGTTGCAGCAACAACTACGGCCCTTACCACTTCCCCGAAAAGTTAATTCCGCTTATGATAGCCAACGCCCTTAACGACAAACCTCTGCCGGTTTATGGCGAGGGATTAAACGTGCGCGACTGGTTGTATGTTGAGGACCATTGCAAAGCTATTGATTTAATTATCCACAACGGCAAGGTGGGCGAAGTGTATAACATTGGCGGCCACAACGAAATGAAAAATATAGACATTGTTAAAATTATTTGTAAAGAGCTTGGCAAACCCGAAAGCCTTATAACCTATGTTGGCGACCGCAAAGGCCACGATATGCGCTATGCCATAGACCCAACCAAAATTCACAACGAACTTGGCTGGTTGCCCGAAACAATGTTTAAAGATGGCATTAAAAAGACAATACAGTGGTATTTAGACAACCGCGAGTGGTGGGAAACCATTATTTCGGGCGAATACCAAAACTATTACGATAAAATGTATTCTAACCGCTAAAACGGAGGGGCTTTAATGAAGGTATTGGTAACGGGAATAGGCGGCCAATTAGGGCACGATGTAGCAAACGAGTTGTTTGCCCGTGGAATAAGTGTTGTTGGAACCGATATAGCGCCGAGTTATAGCGGAGTTAGCGGCACCCCTGCCGAAAAATTACCCTATATTAGCCTGGATATTACTAACGCAGATGCCGTAGAAAAGGCCATGCGTGATATTAAGCCCAATGCCGTTATTCACTGCGCTGCCTGGACGGCAGTAGACGCCGCCGAAGATGAACAAAACAAAGAAAAGGTTTGGGCGGTTAATGTTTTGGGCACAAAAAATATTGCCCAAAACTGCAAAAAACTAAACAGCAAAATGGTGTATATTAGCACCGATTATGTTTTTAACGGCCAAGGCACTCAGCCTTGGGGGGCCGACTGCACAAATTTTGAGCCCCTTAATGTTTATGGCAAAAGCAAATTATATGGCGAAAAGGCCGTGGCTGAAACATTAAGTGAGTTTTTTATTGTAAGAATTGCCTGGGTGTTTGGCCTTAACGGCAACAACTTTATTAAAACAATGCTTAATGTCGGCAAAAAATACCCAGAACTAAGAGTGGTTAATGACCAAATCGGCACACCCACATACACGCTCGATTTAGCAAAACTTTTGTGCGATATGGTGGTAACCGAAAAATACGGTTATTACAACGCCACCAACAGCGGCGGATATATTTCGTGGTATGATTTTGCCTGCGAAATTTTCAAACAGGCTGGTTACACCACCGTTGTTACACCCGTAACAACTGCAGAATATGGCGTGTCGGTGGCAGCAAGGCCGTTTAACAGTAGACTTGATAAATCTAAACTAAAAGAAAGCGGATTTTCTGCCTTACCAACCTGGCAAGATGCTCTAAGCCGCTATTTGAAAGAAATTTTATAAATAAGGTGTTAAAAATGAACGGAACAAAAAAACCAATAAAAATCGCCTTAACAGTAATAGGCGTTATTATAGCAGTAGCAATTGTTTCCACCTGCTTCACGGTTATAAATGCCGGCCACACCGGTGTTGTTATGACCTTTGGCGCTGTTGAAGAAAAGGTGTTAAACGAAGGTTTGCATTTTAAGTTGCCGCTTGTGCAAACGGTAGTTCAAATGAACAACCGCACCCAAAAAATTGAAACAAACGGCACATCATCTTCTAAAGATTTACAAATAATAACCTATGTTGTTGCCGTTAACTACCACGTTAATCCAACCGCTTCGGCTACATTATATAAAACGGTTGGCATAGGCTATGGCGATGTTATTATTGTGCCCGCCATTCAAGAGAGCATTAAAGCAGTAACCGCGCAGTACACCGCCGAAGAGCTTATTACCAAACGCCAAACCGTTGGCGAACAAATTAAAGATGCTTTGTCGGAAAAAATTGCACATTATGGCATTAATGTAGAAATATTTAACATTGTGAACTTTGATTTTTCTGAAGAATTTAACAACGCTGTTGAGGCCAAACAAACCGCCCAACAAAACGCGCTCAAGGCCGAGCAAGACCTAGCCAGAATTGAGGTTGAGGCTAAACAAAAAATTACACAAGCCGAGGCCGAGGCCCAAAGCATTAAACTTATTCAAGAGGCACTTGCAAAATCGCCCGATTACATAAACTATGTTAAGTGGAATAAATGGAACGGTGAATTACCGTCGGTTATGGGCGAAAGTGATATTTTGCTTGATTATAACTCTGTGCAAGGAAATTAATTGTTAAATTTAAACTGAAATTTATAAGTTTTTTAAAAAAGAGCAGAAAAACTGCTCTTTTTTTCTTGCATTTTTAAAAGTTTTGTTGTACAATATAGTGGGTTATACCCTAAAAAACCATTAACCTGTTTTGGAGGCTAATTTATTATGAAGAAAATATTGGCTATATTTTTATCATTAATACTGGTAATATCAGTTGTACCGGTTAGTTTAGTTGCGTTCGGAAGTGAACAAACAATACCCGAACCAACCATTTCGGCCAAGTTTGTTTTGTCGAGCGACAAAAACTTTTTAGAAACCGATGTTCAATCTCAAATAATAAAAGAGGATATAGCCGTATACCTTAATAACCAATGGTTAAGCGGTTCACAGGTTAATTGGTCTACCAACAACAAACAAAATGTTGTTATAAACACCAACGAAATTAACTTTAAAAACGCAGGCACATACACCTTAACTGCGCAATATTCCGGCAAAAGTTTGGAAATTACGGTTTATATTATAAAAATGTCCGACTTTGTTGTTAATTTTGGCGTGTTAGATGAATATGTTGGCAGTAGCGCTAAGGTGCGTATTCCCGAGTGTTTTGGTTTAACCGAAATTGGCCACGCTGCCTTTATGAATAACGAAAACATAACCGAGGTTATTATTCCCGAGGGTGTAGAGGCCATTGGCTCTTACGCTTTTGCAAACTGCTCTAACTTGGAGGCAGTAAAATTGCCAAGCACACTTAAATCGTTTATGCAGGGCAATAACTTCTCAATGTGTGTTAAACTTAAAAAGGTTGAAATTCCCGGCGGCGTTAAAATTATTCCGGCAGGTGCGTTTTACGCTTGCAACCTAGAAGAAGGCGTTGTTTTCTCTTACGGTATTGAAGAAATTCATTACCAAGCGTTCTATGGTTCTAATATGCCCACAATAGAATTACCCGAAACCGTAAAAATAGTTTGCGGTTCTTCACTCACCGGCCGTGAATACGGCGGCGAAACCACCATTATAATTGCTAACCCAAATTGCTTGGTGGGTGTAAGACCGGCCGATATGTACTCCAACGCCTATTGGGACGGTATGAAACACAACTGGGCCGACAGCAAAGAAACCATTGCAAACTTTAATGGTTCGGGCAGCCCACAGTTTACATATATAGTGCCAGAAGGTTCGTCGGTTGCAACACAATTAACAACAGAACTTATTGTTTCACCTAATGCTACAGGCAGCCACAGTGTTACAACACAAAACACAGCCTATTTTGACGATTTGCGCACCCAGCAAAAACAAAATGGCGTGTTCCCACAAAATAACGAAGAATTCACCATTGAAAATGGTGTTTTAAAGGCCTATAAAGGCAACGGCAAGGTTATTATTCCAGACACTGTTACCCAAATTGCCGATGGCGCCTTTGCAGGCAACTCGGGCATAACCGAGGTTGAAATTCCAAGCAGTGTTACAAAAATCGGCGTTGGCGCCTTTGCCAACTGCGACAAAATAACAACCGTTACAATTAAAGGTACTGCCGCAATTGGCGAAAAGGCCTTTGCAGGTTGCCAAAGCCTTGTAACTGCCAAGCTCGGCTCACCAAGCAGCATTGGCAGCCGCGCCTTTGCACAATGCAACAGCCTTATAACCTTTACAAGCAGCGGCAATTACGTAGTGTCTGACGGTGTTCTTTTCAACTCAAGCCAAACCGAGCTTGTTAGATACCCCGCCGGTAATGAAGACATACAAACTTATCTAATCCCTAGCAGCGTTACCGCTTTAGCTGACGGCGCTTTTGAAGATAGTAGAATTATAAAATATTTAGAACAAATTTTTGATTACGACTCTGACCCCGCACTCAGAACAGTTGGCAAATATGCCTTTGCAGGCTGCGAAAGAATAAGTGATACCACTTATACAGCAAGTAAAAATTGGTACAGCAAACAAAATAAAACATTTTTAAGCACCATAACAAGTGTTGGTGAAGGCGCATTCTTAGGTTGCGTATACATTCCGGAATTAAGCGATAATATTGGAACAATACTTAGCAAAATGTCTGCTATAGGTGATAACACCTTTGCTTACACCGATATTAGTAATGTGAGCATACCAAGTGGCATAACAAGCGTTGGTAAAGGCGCATTTGCAAATACTAGCCTTACCAGTGTAACACTTGGCAACATTACTGCAGTGCCAAGCATGGCTTTTGCAGGTTGCACAAACCTTGCAACCGTTAACGGTAACATTGCTTCGGCAGGTTCGGGCGCATTTGCAGGTTGCACAGTGTTAAGCAGTGTAACCACATCGGGCATAACAAACTTTGATAATAGAGCCTTTGAAAATTGTAGCAAATTAAATAGTTTGTCGTTAACGGCTGCAACACAAATAGGCAATAACGCCTTTGCGGGATGTAACGGATTAACCGAAATTACCACATCTGCAGCACAAATTGGCAAGGGTGCATTCAAAGATTGTGCCAATCTTACCAAAGTAGTTTTAAGCGGCGCACAACAAATTTATGCCGACGCTTTTGGTAATTCGGGCAAATTAGATGATATAACATTACCCGACAATGCTTTGAATATTGCCGACGGCGCTTTTGTTGGCACAGCATATTACAACAACAACAGCAATTGGCAAGACGGTATATTATATATAGGTAAGCACCTTATAAAAGGCTCTGCCACAGGCACTTTAACTGTAAAAGATGGCACTGTGTCTATTGCCGATTCGGCCTTTAAGAACAACACCGAAATTACCGAGCTTGTTCTGCCGGAAGGCCTTGAAAAAATTGGTAACCTTGCCTTCAGCGGTTGCTCGGCATTGACCAATGTAACAGCACCAATAAGTATTACCGAAATTAAAGAGAATGCGTTTAATGGTTGCACAGGCTTTAACCAAGATTCAAAAATCAATGTAATTAAAAACAGCACACAAATTGGTGAAGTTTTATTTAACAATAACTCGCTGTTTGAAAAAATTAGATATTTCGGCACATTCGATGGTTGGCAACAACAAAAAACCGAAATTACCGAACCGCTGGCAGTGCAGTTGTTACAGGATGTTCCAATTACATGTATTGCTGACGAAATCGGTTTTGATTATGCATCCATAACCGTAACAAACAGCATAGCCATTAACTTTAAAACATCAAAAGAAGATTTGGATATTTTAGGTCATACCGAGCCATATGCAGTCTTCAAAATGAACGATAAAGAGTTTAAAGTTGAATATGACCCCGAAAATGTGAGCCAAATTGACGGCAAAGATTACTATGTGTTTGACTTTAAAAACATTGCTCCACACCGCTTGGGCGACACTGTTGAGGCAACCTTGTTCTACAAAAACTCGGGTGAGGTTTACGAAGGTCAAACAATACAATACAGCGTTAAGCAATACTGCTATGATCAGATTAATAACGCCTTTGGCATAAGAAGCCGTTTGTTAAGAATCGCTTTAGTTGACCTACTATATTATGGTGCTGCATCGCAAGATTATATGGATTACAAGGAAGATGATTTAGTAACCAATGATTTAACCGCAGCGCAAAAAGCTCTTAGAACAACCAAAACCCCGAACTTAACAAGTTGTATGGCCATGGGTGATTTGGATAACCCAACTGTTAACTGGACCAGCGTTGGTTTAAACCTTAGGGATTCGGTAAATATCAGGTTTAAAATCGCCACCACAGAAGATATTAACGACCTAAAACTTGTTGTTACTGGTGAAAACGGCGGCGTTTGGGAACTTACCTACCAAAACAACCCCGATGCCTTTATTAAGTCCGGCAACGAATATTATATAATGTTTGGTGGCTTAAACGCCATGCAAATGCGCGAAGAAATTGACGCTACATTCTATGTGGGTGATAAGCAGGTCAGCAAAACATTGCACTACAGCATAGAAACCTATGCTGCCAGAAACATAGGTCAATCGGCAGTAGCCGACATTTTAAAAGCAACAATGATTTATGGCGATTCGGTTTATAATTATGTATTTGGCGATATTGATAACGACACAACCGATGACGATAATTGGTGCGATGATGACGATGACGTGTTTGTTGATGTTGATAACGACACAACCGATGATGATAATTGGGATTAATGTATAGGAGGATACGAACAAATGAATAAAGAATATATTAAACCTGATATCGAATTGGTTGAGTTCGATGTTGAAGATATTTTAACAACCAGCGACGATATTTGGCTGCCAGATGACCCAATACCGGGCGAGTGGCGTTAAGGGTTAAAGCCTTATGAAGAAAAAGATTATATTATTGCTGGTTGCAGTGTTGGCCATTGTGTGCTTGATTGTTTGCTTTGTTATAAAAGGGCAACAAAACACCCCTGTGGGTGAGAACACACAACAAGGGCTGGAACTTCCGGAAGACCCATTAACTGATTTTGATGACAACACCACAAATTCTGACACACTTTCCGAGCCTAATGGCTCGGAAAGTGGCACAGGTGGTTCCGAAACAAACGGAACAGGCGCCCAACAAAACAACAACACAACAACACAGGGCACCGGCGAAACTAATGCTAATAGCAACAACACCAATGGTAACAGTTCCGGTGGCACCCAAACAGGCGGTAATAACAACACCAACCAAAACAGTGGCTCGGGCACACAACCTGATAATAATGGCGAGCAGCAAGAAAATAATCCTGAACAAGAAGAAAACAATACGGAAGAAACAACCAAACCCAGTATCGATATTAATAAACCTATTGTTTTCCCAGATTCGCCATTAAAATAGTTAAAAAAAGACCCCTTCTTTAAAGAAGGGGTCTTAATTTTATGTTTTATATTATTTAACTTTAATAAACTGGTTATTGCTGTGGGTGTAAAGGTTGTCAAGGTTACTTTGGTTTTCGCCATATTTGTAAATATAACGAATATAACCTTGGCTGTTGTCTTTATCAACTTTATCAACGTGTGAAATTTTTGTGTTTTTGGTAACAAGGAATTTATTGTTGCTTAAAATCATCTTCGAGGCTTCAGGTGGGTTTGAAAAACCAAGTGAAATTGCGCGTGAACGGTCAAATGTGTTGCCGCTTATTGTAATGCTGTTTGAATGTGCGCCGGTGGAATAGCTTATGTCGGAATAGCTGTGTTTGTCGTGCCTGTTAAGGCTGCCCCAACCATAACCTGAATAACGGACGATATTATTTAAAATATTAATATTGTTTTCGGTGGCTTCGCCATTACCGTTACTATACCAAGATTCTATTGCCCAAACACAATATTCAATAAGGTTGTTTTGGTATGTAACATTGTTGAAATAAGATGGGTTGTTGCCCCACTCGCCTTGGTGGGTAATGCCTGTGTCGAAACACTGGAATATATAGTTGTTAGAAACCTCTACATTATTTGCAGCGCCCCAGAACTCAATTGCGTTACCAACGGGTGCAGCGGTTGAGGCGTTGAAAATACCTTTGGCGCCGGCAAAGCCTAACACACAACCTTCAATTTTAACATTGCTTGAGGCACCGGGTGCAATACAGTGGGTGCCGCTATACATTACACAAAGGTTTTGGAATGTTACGTTATCGGTTCTGTAACCGTTAGAAGCATCTGTATCATCGGGCAGGAATATACTTCCGTTTGTGCCGTCTACGTTATCTACAATTTCAATGCTGTTAAACACATCTTGCGGGTGGCCTTGTGGGCAGTATAAGTAAAGGTAATTGTTTGCGCTTTGGATGTAAACATTTAATTCTTGTTTGGTAATGTCGCCAAGGTCGCTAACATATTTACCAACATATTGGCCATTGTTAAAAACAATGTTGCTGTAATATCCGATTAATTTGGTGAACCTGTAAACACCAGGAACGGTGGTTTGCTCCCAAATACCTGTCATGCCATCAACCGAGCCGTAAATGCGTGGTTTTATGCCGGTGCCGTATGCTCCGTAAGAAACACCGCTAACAACCTCTATTTGCTCGCGGAAAATATCACCGCGGTTAAACAGCACAACATCGCCCGAAGTTAAACTGTCCTGTAAGTCTGCATAGGTGCGCTTTGGTGTTGAGGAACTTGTGCCGTTGTTGCTATCACTACCGGTGGCCGAAAGGTAATATGTTTTATTTGTGGCTTTCAAACTATCGGGAAAATCTTCAACAGTTTTAATAAGCTCATCTGCCTCAGCATCTACAACCTTAACCTGTGCATCATCAGATGCAATATCGGCATTCATTGTGTTTCTGTAAAAAGTGCCCATAACCATTGCTTCTTGCTGATTTAAAGAAGAAGTAAGGTTTTTATCTAAGGTGGTGGAAGCCTGGCAACCACAAATGCTAACGCATAAAATTATGGTTAATAAAATGGTAAAAAACTTTTTCATGTTATACTACCTCCAATGTAAATATTATAACACACAAATTTCAATACTGCAAGAAAAATTAAAGTAATATTATTAAATATATATTGCATAAAAAATAAGTAATTATCATACAATTAAATAGTCCTTTTTAGGAGTTGATTGTATGAATAACGAACCGTGTTTTCGGGCGGTAGAATTAGGGGAATATATAGCCGCTACGGGCGCAACCGTAAGGGCAACCGCTAAGGTGTTTGGGGTTAGTAAATCCACCGTACATAAAGATGTTACCGAAAAACTAAAACACCACTCGCCCGCGCTTTATAAAAGGGTTAAAGCGGTTTTCGAAAAAAACAAAGAAGAACGGCACATTAGGGGCGGCATGGCAACCAAATTAAAATATAAAGGCAAGATTTAAAAAACAAAAAAGGCAAGCTAAAAAGCTTGCCTTTTTTGTTATGGTGACCCGGACGGGATTCGAACCCGTGTTACCGCCGTGAAAGGGCGGTGTCTTAGGCCTCTTGACCACCGGGCCATATTGGTGGCTGTAATTGGACTTGAACCAATGACACTCCGGGTATGAACCGAATGCTCTAG
>JAFSIN010000070.1 GCA_017439765.1 Clostridia bacterium
AAAAACAACTTTACAAAATTTATAAATTTTAGGAGTTTTGTTTATGTCGGCTAAATTCGGCCCTGCGGGCAATTCGTTAAGCTTTTCAAAAATGGGGTACAAGCATAGTTTACAGGTGCCCGAATATATTGAAAAATTGGGGTTAGATGCCTTTGAATACCAATGTGGCAGAGGTGTTAACATTGGGCTTGATAAAGCAGCGCAGTTAGGTGCTTTGGCAAAAAAAAAAATATCACACTGTCTTTACATGCACCTTATTATATATCTATGTCTTCGGTAGAGGAAGAAAAACGGTTAAATTCGGTTAATTATATTTTAGCCAGCGCTAAAGCCGTTAATGCAATGGGTGGCAACAGAATTATTGTTCACACCGGCTCTTGCGGTAAAATCTCGCGCGAAACCGCATTAGATTTAGCAATTGATACCATGAAAATAGCCATAAAAGCGTTGGATGAAAACGGCCTTTCGCATATTCGCATTTGCCCTGAAACCATGGGTAAAATTAACCAATTAGGCACCTTGCACGAGGTTTTAGAACTCTGTAAGTTGGATGAAAGGCTTTTGCCGTGTATAGATTTTGGCCATTTGAATGCCAGAACACTGGGTGGGCTTAAAACATATTCGGATTTTGAAAATATTTTTAATTCAATAGAAAACGAACTTGGAATTTCAAGACTTAAGGAATTTCATTCACATTTTTCTAAAATAGAATACACCACAGGCGGCGAGAAAAAACATTTAACATTTGACGACAATGTTTTCGGGCCAAGTTTTGAACCTGTAATGGAGCTTACCGCTAAAAAGCAATGTTCGCCAATTTTTATTTGTGAATCCGATGGCACTCAAGCCGAAGATGCACTTATTATGAAAAACTATTATAAGGAGTTGCTTTAATATGAAAACCGGAAAAATTCTTATTATTAACGGCCCTAACCTAAATATGTTAGGTGCAAGAGAACCGGATGTTTACGGCAAAAAAACATTAAACACCATTAACGAAAACATTAAAACCTACGCTAGCGGAATGAAACTTGAATGCGATTTTTTCCAGTCAAACTGCGAAGGCGATATTGTTACTAAAATACAAAGTGTGTTAAATGATTACGACGGTTGCATTATAAATGCAGGTGCCTTAACACATTACAGTTATGCCGTGCGTGATGCTATTGCATCGGTTAATAAGCCGTTTATTGAGGTTCATATGTCTAATATAGCAGCTCGAGAAGAATTTAGACATAAATCTGTAATTTCGGCTGTGTGTGCAGGCAGCATTATGGGCTTTGGCGAAAACAGCTATTTATTGGCCGTTAATGCAATTCGTAATTTTATTAACCTTTAATAAGCATTTTCTTGACAAACAGTTAAAAAATAAGTATACTATCTTTAGGTAAAAATTTGTATTTTTGGAGGATTTTTTATGATTAGTGCAGGAGATTTTAGAAACGGCGTTACATTCGAAATGGATGGAAACGTTTACCAAATAATCGAATTCCAACATGTAAAACCGGGTAAAGGCGCAGCTTTTGTTCGCACAAAAATAAGGAACGTTATTGCAGGCTCTGTTGTAGAGCGCACCTTTAACCCTAACGATAAATATCCAACCGCTTTTGTTGAAAGAAAAGATATGGAATTTTCTTACAGTGATGAAGGCCTTTATTATTTTATGGACCCTGAATCTTACGAACTTATTCCTGTTAATGCCGACCAATTAGGCGATAACTTTAAATTCGTTAAAGAAAATATGACCTGTAAAATTCTTTCTTATAAAGGTAATATCTTTGGTGTTGAGCCACCAACATTTGTTGAACTTGCCATTACAAAAACCGACCCTGGTTTTAAAGGCGATACTGCAACCAACGCCATGAAACCCGCCACATTAGAAACCGGTGCAGAAATTCGTGTTCCTTTATTTATAAATGAAGGAGATATGGTTAGAATAGATACACGTACCGGCGAATACATGGAACGTGCTTAATTATTAGGAGGGTTTTAATTATGACAATTTCTGAAAGAATTTCTTATGTTAAAGGCTTAGCCGAAGGCATGAAGCTTGATACCGAAAAAAATGAGGGCAAAATAATTGCCGAAATGCTCGAAATCTTATCGGATATATCCGATGAAATCGATGCCATTGAAGATGCACAATTCGATTTAGGCGACCAAATCGATGCCGTAGATGAAGATTTATCTACTTTAGAAGACTTTATTTACGAAGATGACGAAGACGAGTGTTCTTGCTGCTCGGATGATTGCGATTGTGGCTGCAACGACGAAGATGATTTATATGAAGTTACTTGCCCCAATTGTAACGATACAATTTATATAGATGCTGAAATGCTCGAAGAAGAAGGAATTGATTGCCCAAATTGCGGTACCAACCTTGAATTTGAGTTTGATTGTGATTGCCAAGGCGAGTGCGATTGCGATTGTTCTAAAAAAGATTAATAATTTAAATTGCCACACTCTGCATTTGTAGAGTGTGGCTTTTTAGAATTAATATAGTTCGGAGTTATTATGAAAACTAAAGAATTCGAAATTGCTTATTCAGAGAACAAAACAAATATAAAAACCTTTCCTGTGGTAGTTGTTGCAGCAGGTCTTTCTTCACGAATGAACGGTATTAATAAGCAATTTGCTAAAATTGGTGGCATACCTGTTATTGCAAGAACTTTAATGGTGTTTGAATCAAATCCCAACATTTCGAAAATTGTTGTTGTGGCACATAAAGACAATATACTCAAACTGCAAAATATTTGCCAAGAATATAGCATTACCAAATTGAGCGATATAGTTGTTGGCGGCGAAAACAGGCAACAATCGGTTACAAACGGTTTAAATTGTTTAAAGGGCGAAAGTAAAGTTCTTATTCACGATGGTGCACGGCCTTTGGTTAGTCAAGAAATTATAAATAATGTTTGTAACGAATTAAGTGTTGCCGATGGCGTTGTTTGTGCTGTACCTGTTAAAGACACCATAAAGTCTGTTAACAACAACTGTGTTAAAACAACACTTAACAGAGAAGAACTAGTTTTAGCTCAAACACCGCAGGGTGTAAATATCGACCTTTATTTTAATGGTTTAAAAAACAATAAAATTTTTACCGACGATGTTTCGGTTTTAGAAGAACAAAACATTGCCGTTAAAATAGTTAAGGGTAGTTATAAAAATATTAAAATTACCACCCCTGAAGATATAATTTTAGCAGAGTTATTAATAGAAAACACGGAGGAAAAATAATGCGAGTAGGGTATGGTTACGATGTTCATAAATTAGTGCGCGGTCGAAAACTGATTTTAGGCGGCGTGGAAATACCGCATAAAAAGGGCCTTTTAGGCCATTCCGATGCCGACGTTTTGTTACACGCCGTGTGTGATTCCTTGCTTGGAGCCGCCGGTTTGGGCGATATTGGCAAACACTTCCCCGATAGTGATGCAAAATATAAAAATATTGACAGCAGAATTTTGCTTAAAAAAACAGTTGAACTGTTAAACGAAAAAGGTTTTAAAATTGTTAATTTAGATGCAACCATTATTGCCCAGGCGCCCAAAATGGCACCTTTTATAGAGGTTATGAGGCAAAATATTGCAACCGATTGCGGCATTGAACCGGCTTTTGTGAATGTTAAAGCCACTACCGAAGAAGGCCTTGGCTTTACGGGTGCTAAAAAGGGAATAGCCGCTAACTGTGTTAGTTTAATTGAGTAATATTTTGCCAATAAAAAGAATATTTTTTATTGGGTGTGGCTTGTGAAATTTTTTTGCTTTTATATAACCAATAAAAAATTATTATGTGTTTTTTTGATAGTCGCTTTACTTTTTATCATTTTAGTTGAATTTTTATCTTGTAAATCAGGGTACGATTCAATTTCAGGAGTCGATAATAATGCTCGTATAAATTTTATTAAAAGTTTAGGTATTACAGTTCACGAAGATGT
>JAFSIN010000007.1 GCA_017439765.1 Clostridia bacterium
CCGTCTTTACCGGTGCAATCATCTTTAAATTTTAGCAAACAGTTGCCGTTTTCGAGTGCGAAAACATCTTTAGTTTTTCCTGTGTAAATTAATTTCTTTTCCATTGTTTTTACCCCTTTATATTAAATATTTTTTAAAGCTTCTTTTACGGTTGCATCTTTTTTAAGAACAACCTGTGCATCGGCCACACGTTTGGCATCTAACTTATTTGCAAGGGATGTGTCCGACACGGCCAAAATTTGAATTGCCAAAAGTGCAGCATTGGCGGCACCGTTTATGGCAACAGTAGCTACCGGTATGCCGGTTGGCATTTGCACGGTAGAAAGCAAGGCATCTAAACCGTCGGCCATACCACCCTTACACGGTATTCCAATAACGGGCAGGGTTGTGTTGGCCGCAACGGCGCCCGCTAAGTGAGCTGCCATGCCGGCTGCCGCTATAATAGCGCCAAAACCATTTTGCCTTGCATTAACGGCAAAATCACGCGCCTCTAAGGGTGTGCGGTGTGCCGAATAAATGTGAATTTCATAAGGAACGCCAAATTCTTCTAACATATTTGTAGCTTTTTTTACAATTGGTAAATCGCTGTCGCTTCCCATTATTATTGCTACTTTTTTCATAAATTACCCCTCCTTAAAAACAAAAAGGCGCACTTGACTAGAGTTTAGTCAAATGCGCCCAGACGGTCGGCAAAAATGCAGAAAACTGCACGGCGTTATTTACTTCTTTGTGGTTAATTCCACTGGTTTCCGTCAGTCGTAAAAAACGCTTTCAACTACCCATTAATTATACCACAAAAAACACAATTTAGTCAAGAAAAAGAGTGTAGAAAATATGGGTAAAATTAAAATAATTTTGGTTATTTTGCCCTGGCTTCACAATATATGCAGCGCTTGGTTTCAGGCACGCCCTCGGTAACCTTAAAAATGTGCTCAATTTCTTGTTCGGTGCTGGTTATACAGCGCGGATTTTTGCATTTAATTTTACCCCTAATAAGCCTGCCCGACTCGTTTTCATTCGGGGTGGCTTTAGAGTCTGTTAATTCTAACAATTTAATTATTAATGCCATTCGCATATACTTGCCGTAAAGCGCCTGTTTAAAATAACAGGCTCGGCTATCGTTATCAATAGCAACGCTTATTTCGTTAACCCTTGGCAGCGGGTGCAAAATGGCAAGGTCGGCCTTGGCGTCGGTTAATTTTTCAGGGGTTAAAATATAACTGTCTTTAAGGCGTAAATAATCTTCTTCGTTAAAAAAGCGTTCCTGTTGAACACGGGTCATATAAAGCACATCTAAATCGGGCATTACTCCCTCTAAATCGGTGGTTTCTATGTACTCCATTCCGCTTTTTTCAATAACGTCGGTTTTAATATAACTTGGTAATTTTAACTCTTCGGGCGAAATTAAAACAACCTTAATACCGCTATAACGCGAAAGTGCGCTTATTAGCGAATGCACCGTTCTGCCAAATTTTAAATCGCCACAGAAGCCTACGCAAAGGTTGTTAAAACCGCCTTTTTCGCGGTGAATTGTTAATAAATCGGCCAAAGTTTGTGTTGGGTGATTGTGCCCGCCGTCGCCTGCGTTAATAACCGGCACAGTAGCATTCATGGCAGCCACAAGCGGTGCGCCCTCTTTAAAATGGCGTATGGCAATAATGTCGGCATAGCAGCTTATGATTTTTGCGGTGTCGGCAACACTTTCGCCCTTGGCGGCCGAAGAAGAGCCTGCTTCGGAAAAACCTAAAACATTGCCGCCCAATTCCATCATAGCGGCCTCGAAACTAAGGCGTGTGCGGGTTGAGGGTTCGAAAAACAGGGTTGCCAACTTTTTGCCACGACAAATTTCACTGTATTTTTTAGGATTTTCAATAATGTCGTTAGCGGTGTTAATTAATTCTTCTAACTCGGCTACCGAAAAATCCAAAATATCAATTAAACTTTGCATAAACAATAATCCTTTCAAAAATTAGGCTTTGGCGCCGTTAATTTCAAGGTATTTTTTAATTCTTTCAACATTTTCACGGTTGCTTTCATCTTGCTCTAAATATTCAATAATATCGTAA
>JAFSIN010000071.1 GCA_017439765.1 Clostridia bacterium
AATATTGCTACCGTAAGGGTAAAAAACAAGGCGGTTGCCACGGCCGGCACCTATGAACGCACCTTTAGTGTTGGAAATGAAAAATACCACCATATTTTAGATGTTTCCACAGGTTACCCAGCTAATACCGATGTTATAAGCGCTTCGGTAATATGCAATTCGGCCACCGAAGCCGACGCCCTTTCAACCTGCATTGTGTTATTGGGCGCTAAAAACGGGCTCGAACTTATTGAACAGTTAGAGACTGTCGAGGCAATAGTTATTACAAATAACGGCGAAATTAAGGTTTCTTCGGGGCTTTATTGCGAAAACGGTGTATATTTGCTATAAATAAACGCCAACAAATTCTTTATTTATTAACAAATATAAGTTATACTATTATAAAACCGATTTAAACGAGGTATTAAAATGAGTTTTCTTAAAAAAATTTTTGGAAATTACAGCGAAAAAGAATTAAAGCGCTTGTACCCAATACAACAAAAGGTGCTTGGATACGAAGCCGAATATAAAGCATTATCCGACCAAGACTTGAGGGCTAAAACCGACGAGTTCAAATCAAGAATTGCAAATGGCGAAAGCCTTGATTCCATTTTGCCCGAGGCCTTTGCCGTTTGCCGCGAAGCAGCCGACAGGGTACTTAACATGAAGCACTTCCCGGTGCAAATTTTGGGCGGTATTGTGCTGCACCAAGGCCGCATAAGTGAAATGAAAACAGGCGAAGGCAAAACCTTGGTTGCCACACTGCCGGCATATTTAAATGCGTTGTCGGGCAAAGGTGTGCACATAGTTACGGTTAACGATTACCTTGCAAAGCGCGACTCGGAATGGATGGGAAAATTATATAGATTTTTAGGCCTTAGTGTTGGCCTTATTATTCACGGTATGGACCCCGAAGAAAAACGAGAGGCCTATAACGCCGATATTACCTATTGCACTAATAACGAATTAGGATTTGATTATTTAAGGGATAATATGGTGGTTTATGCCGAGCAACGAGTTCAGCGTGGGCATAATTTTGCCATTGTTGACGAGGTTGACTCAATTTTGGTTGACGAAGCCAGAACCCCGCTTATAATTTCGGGTAATGGCGATAAATCTACCGATTTATATGAAAAGGCCAACAAGTTAGCCAAGAGTTTTAAGGGTATAAAGGTTAAAGAGACCGACTCTAAACTTACCGATGAACAACAGAATTTTGATGCCGACTATGTAGTGGATGAAACTGCAAGGTCTTGCACATTAACCCCCGAGGGTGTTAAAAAAGCCGAGCAATATTTTGGTATTGAAAATTTAAACGATGCCGAAAATATGACCATTTCGCACCACATTAACCAAGCCATTAAGGCATATGGCATTATGAAGCGCGATGCCGACTATGTTGTAAAAGACGGTCAGGTTATTATTGTAGATGAGTTTACAGGCCGATTAATGCTTGGACGCCGTTATAACGAAGGTTTGCACCAGGCCATAGAGGCTAAAGAGGGTGTTAAGGTTGCCAATGAATCTAAAACCTTGGCCACCATAACCTTCCAAAACTTTTTCAGGCTTTATACCAAACTTTCGGGTATGACCGGTACCGCCATGACCGAAGAACAGGAATTCCGCGAAATTTATAAGTTGGATGTTATTGAAATTCCAACCAACAAGCCGTTGGCCAGGGTGGATGAACCCGATGTTGTTTTTAAAACCGAAAGGGCAAAATATGCCGCCGTTATTGAAAAAATTATTAAAGCCAACCAAAAAGGCCAACCCGTGCTTGTGGGCACCGTTACAATAGAAAAATCGGAACTTTTAAGTTCACTTCTTAAAAAGCGGGGCATTAAACACAATGTTTTAAATGCCAAGCACCACGAAAAAGAGGCCGAAATTATTGCCCAAGCCGGCAAATTAGGCGCCGTTACCATTGCTACCAACATGGCAGGCCGTGGTACCGATATTATGCTTGGCGGTAATGCAGAATATTTGGCAAAATCTAAACTCAGAGCCGAGGGCTTAAGCGAAGAACTTATTGCCGAGGCCACCGGCTTTGCCGAAACAACCAATGCCGACATTATTGCGGCACGCCAAAAGTTTAAAGAATA
>JAFSIN010000072.1 GCA_017439765.1 Clostridia bacterium
AAGCTTAATGAAATAATAGAACTTGCCTGCCTTACCGATGTTGTGGCCGATTTACCCAATGGTGTTGACACACTAATAGGCGAGCGTGGCACAAAATTATCGGGCGGGCAACAACAGCGTGTGGCAATTGCCAGGGCTTTAATTCGCAACCCAAAGGTTATTATTTTTGATGAGGCAACAAGTGCGCTTGACACTGTGTCGGAAAAACATATTCAACAAGCAATAGATAATTTGTCGAAAGATAAAACAACATTTATTGTGGCGCATAGGCTTTCTACCGTTAAAAATGCCGACAAAATTGCCGTTATTAAAGATGGTAAATGTGTTGAGTTTGGCACATACAATGAGCTTGTAGATAAAAAAGGCGAATTTTATAAATTCAGGCAGTTACAACTTTAATTTTTAAAACGATATATTAGTTTTTGCTAATATATCGTTTTTTTAATGTTTTGTAAATTAACTGTATTTTCAATTGACTTTAATATGGTTATATTGTAAAATATAATAGATAAAATATATTATATAGAAAGTGTGAATTTTATGGCGGCAAAATATAAAAGAGTGTTAATTAAATTAAGTGGCGAAGCCTTGGCTGGCGAAAAAGGCACAGGAATTGATTTCGACAAGGTTTTAGAGGTTTGCAAATCTATAAAAAAATGCACCGATATGGGTGTTCAAATAGCTTTGGTTGTGGGCGGCGGCAATTTTTGGCGTGGCCGTTCCAGTGGGCAAATGGACCGCACCAGAGCCGACCATATGGGAATGTTGGCAACTGTAATTAATGCGTTAGGCTTGGCTGATGGATTAGAGCAGGTGGGCTTAACCGCTAGGGTGGAAACTGCAATAGAAATGCGTCAAATTGCAGAACCTTACATTAGAAACAAGGCTGTAAGACACCTTGAAAAAGGCCGTGTTGTTGTGTTTGGCTGCGGCACAGGTAACCCATTTTTCTCTACCGATACCGGCGCTGCTTTAAGGGCTGCCGAAATTGGAGCCGACATTATTTTTAAAGCCACTAATGTAGACGGCGTTTACGACAGCGACCCAAAAACCAACCCCAACGCCAAAAAGTATGACACACTTAATTATATTGATGTTCTTAATAAAGGCCTGCATGTTATGGACAGCACAGCAGCATCACTTTGTATGGATAATGAAATACCAATTTTGGTTTTCAACCTTGCAGACCCGGACAATATTGTTAGGGCAATTAAGGGAGAACAAATTGGTACAGTTGTAAAATAATTATTTGGAGGAATTTAGTATGGATACTGTAATAGCTAACACCCAAGAAAAAATGGAAAAAACAGTTGCCGCTTTAGAGCGCGACTATAAAGCCGTAAGGTTAGGCAGGGCAACCCCCGCCGTTTTAGACAGAGTAACAGTAGATTACTATGGCGTGCCCACACCCATTCAACAAATGGCTGCCGTATCGGTGCCCGAGGCCAGAATGTTGCAAATTCAACCGTGGGATGCCTCTACACTTAAAGATATTGAAAAAGCAATTCAGGTTGCCGACATTGGCATAAACCCACAAAACGACGGCAGAATTATTCGCCTTGTTTTTCCGCCACTAACCGAAGAACGCCGCAAAGAAGTGGTTAAAGAGGTTAAAAAATCGGCAGAAGACAGCAAGGTTGCAATTCGTAACTCCCGCCGCGACGCCTTGGAAAAATTAAAAACCATGAAAAAGAATTCTGAAATAACAGAAGATGATGTGCAAGGCGGCGAAAAGAAAATACAAAACTTAACCGATAAATTCTGCAAAGAAATTGATGACCTTGCCTACATTAAAGAAAAAGAAATATTAGAAATATAATTAATATGCCCACGCTAACAGGCGTGGGCAAAATATTCCGTTTAAAAGGGAGTTAAAAGGTTTTGGAAAATAACAACCAAAATAATATGCCAAGGCATATTGCCATAATTATGGACGGTAACGGCCGTTGGGCTAAAAAACGCGGCTTGCCCCGTAACGCAGGGCATGCAGCAGGCTCTAAAAATTTTAAAGAAATTGCAAAATATTGCAATAAAATAGGTATTGAGCATTTAACCGTTTATGCCTTTTCTACTGAAAATTGGCGCAGACCCAAAAGCGAAGTAGATGGTATTATGAATATTTTAAGGGATTATTTAAAAGATTCCAAAAATTACATTAAAGAAAATATTAAACTTGATTTTATTGGCGATAGAAGTGTTCTGCCGGAGGATATTAAAGAGCTTATGATAACGGCCGAAAACGATTCTGCCAATGCAACAGGTCTTGTTTGCCATTTAGCAATTAATTACGGAGGCCGCGACGAAATTGTGAATGCGGTGCGCGCACTAATAGAAAAAGGAACCCCGAAAACTGAAATTACAGAACAACTTATTTCTGATTTTTTATATACCGCCAATATTCCCGACCCGGATTTAATTATTAGACCAAGCGGAGAATACAGGCTTTCTAATTTTTTAATTTGGCAATCGGCTTATTCGGAGTTTTGGTTTTCAGATATTTTATGGCCCGATTTTAAACCTAAAGATTTAGACAAAGCCATAGAAGATTTTAAGGCCAGAAACCGCAGATTCGGGGGTGTTTAATATTCTTACTCGTATAATTTCAGGTGCAGTTATTGTTATTATTACCGCATTTGTAGTGGTTTGTGCCACTGTTTTTAAATTACCGATTGTGTTAACAGCTTTTTTGGCCTTTGCCGCTGCCATGGCGGTTTACGAAATTTTTAATAATACAGGTTTAATAAAAAACAAGGCTATAATTATAACAGGAATTATATATGCTGCAGTTGTTCAGTTTGTTTATAGTTACATACCGCAATTTGCATTTTATTTTTCGTTGATATATGGCTTTTTGGCCATTGTTATATTTGGTTATACACAAAAGCAGTTTAGCTACAAACGGGTGCTGTATACGGTGTTTTTACCTGTACTTATTAGCTTTTGCTTTAATTGCATACAAACCGTTTTAAACACAGGTCTAATGCATTTAATTTTAATGCTTAATTTTTCATCAATTTGCGATTGCGGCGCATATTTTACGGGCGTAACAATTGGCAAGCATAAATTAGCCCCTAAAATAAGCCCTAAAAAAACAATTGAGGGTGCCATTGGTGGCATAATTTTAAGTTGTTTAGTAACAATTATAATAATTGGAATTTTTAATATTAACACAAGAGTTTTGGGCTTAATTGCCATAACACCCGTTTTATGTGTTGCCGGAATGGCCGGCGATTTATTAGCTTCGTATGTGAAAAGAAGGGTGGGCATTAAAGATTATGGAAAAATTATTCCCGGCCACGGCGGAATAATGGACCGTTTTGATAGTATACTTTTAATAGCCCCCGTTTATGTGATTTTATTATCAATTTTGGGGGTGGCTTAAATGCGTGAAATAATAATTTTAGGCTCAACCGGCTCAATAGGCACACAGGCAATAGAGGTCTGCCAAAATAACGGTTATAAGGTAACCGGTCTGGCAGCAGGCAGCAATATAAAACTTTTAGAAAAGCAGGCAAGGCAGTTAAATCCACTTTATGTTGCTTGCAGCGACCAAAATGCCGCAAATGAACTTAAAATTAAACTTAAAGATACCTCCATTAAGGTTTTGTCGGGACCGGATGGCGTTTGCGAACTTGCAACAATTAAGGGTGATACCGTTTTAAATGCCATTGTTGGCATTGCAGGTTTAAGGCCAACGTTAGCTGCGGTAAACGCAGGTAAAAATGTAGCGTTAGCAAATAAAGAAACCTTGGTTGCAGGTGGCGATATTGTAAAAAAAGCCGTAGCCGAAAATAAGGTTAGCTTACTGCCTGTAGACAGTGAACATTCGGCGATTTTTCAGTCGTTACAAGGTGTGCCAAACGGCAGTATAAGCAAAATTTTGCTAACGGCATCGGGCGGTCCGTTTTATGCTAAAAAGGCCAAAGACCTTGAAAATGTTACTAAAAACGAGGCCTTAAAACACCCTAATTGGTCCATGGGGGCCAAAATTACCATAGATTCAGCAACGCTTATGAACAAAGGCTTAGAGGTTATTGAGGCTGTGCATTTATTCCAAATTAAACCCGATGATATTGAGGTTTTGGTGCACAGGCAAAGCATTGTTCATTCGGCCATTGAACTTACAGATGGTGCTGTTATTGCCCAACTTGGCACCCCCGATATGAAATTGCCTATTCAGTATGCTTTAACCTACCCGAACCGTGCAGGTTTGTGCGGCAAAAGGTTAAGTTTAACCGATATTGGAACCCTTACCTTTGAAAAACCCGACACAAAAACATTCAGGTGTTTACCTGTGTGCATTAACGCCATTAAAGAGGGCGGCTTAAAACCTGCGGCAGCAAACGGCGCTAATGAGCAGGCTGTTAAACTGTTTTTAGAGGGTAAAATTAAGTTTTTGCAAATTGCCGAATTAGTAGAGGCGGCAACCATTGCTCAGCCCACTGTTAAGGGCTATTCATTGACCGATGTGCTCGAGGCCGACAGGTCTGCCCGCGAGTATGTATTAAAAAATATGTAGGTGATAGTTATTTCCGGCTTTTTATCTGTTCTTGACAACATATGGCCATATGCCGTAGCAGTGCTTGTGTTTTTGGTGTTAATAATAATACACGAGTTCGGCCATTTTATTGCTGCAAAAGCCAACAAAGTAAAGGTGAACGAGTTTGCTGTGGGTTTTGGCCCAAGGCTTTTTGGTTTCACTAAGGGCGAAACTAAATATTCGTTTAACTTAATACCGCTTGGTGGCTATTGTGCAATGGAAGGGGAAGACACCCAAAGTGATAACGAACGCGCTTTTTGCAAACAAAAGGCATGGCGCAGGTTTATAATTGTTGTGGCAGGTGCCGTGTTCAACCTGATTTTAGGGGTTATTTTGGTGGCTGTATCTCTAGCACCGGGCGCTAAATTTACTACCACAACGGTTGCAAAATTTGCTGATAACTCGGTTAGCGAAGCTACCGGCCTTAAGGTAGATGACCAAATTGTTAAGGTAAACGGTCGCCGTATTTTTACTACCTACGATTTAAGTTATGCCTTTACAGGTGTAAAGGAAGACAATGTGGATATAATCGTAAAGCGTAATGGCGAAAATGTTGAACTTAAAAATGTAACATTCCAAACCGAAAATTATAATGATATTAACTATTTAAAGGTTGATTTTTATGTTTACGGCCAAGAAAAAACGTTTGGAAATTATATAAAACAAACCTTTAACCAAACAATATCTTACGCAAGGGTGGTTTGGTTTTCACTTATAGATTTAATTGGCGGCCGCTTTGGTCTTAGTGCGGTTTCGGGCCCTGTGGGCGTTACCGCAGCCATAGGCACCGTTGCCAAGCAAAATTTGCTTAATGTTATTCCAATAATGGCGTTAATAACCATAAATTTGGGTATTTTTAATTTATTGCCTCTTCCCGCGTTAGATGGCGGCAGGCTGGTATTTATTATTTTTGAAATGATATTTAAAAAACCCGTACCACAAAAGTACGAAACCCTAGTGCACACCATTGGAATAGTGGTTCTGTTTGCATTTATGTTTCTTATAACGTTTAAAGATATTTTAGGATTAATAAATAGGGTGTAATTATGTATACAAACAACGAAACTAAAAAAATTAAGGTTGGCAATATCTTTATAGGCGGCGGCGCCCCCGTAACCATACAGTCTATGCTTAATGTCAGGGCAGAAGATATTTTGGGTAACGTTAAGCAGGCTATAGAACTTGAAAAAGCAGGGTGCGAGATTATTAGGGTGAGTGTGCCTAATAAAGAGGCCATAGAGCTTATCTACAAAATTAAAGAGAACATTAATGTTCCGTTGGTGGCTGATATTCATTTTGATTACAAATTGGCACTTGAAAGTGTTGCCGCCGGGGTCGATAAAATCAGAATAAATCCAGGCAACATAGGCAGCAACGAAAATGTAAAAAAAGTGGCACTTGCTTGCAAAACTGCCGGTGTACCTATTAGAATTGGGGTAAATTCGGGTTCGCTTGAAAAAGAAATTTTAGCCCGTTATGGTTCGCCTACACCCGAGGCTATGGTAGAAAGCGGACTTTACCATATTTCACTTTTAAATAAATTTGATTTTGATGATATTGTTCTGTCGTTAAAATCGTCCGACACCCGCCGAACCTACGATGCTTATGTTTTAGCGGCCGAAAGGTGTAATTATCCGCTTCATATAGGCGTTACCGAGGCCGGCACTCAAAAAATCGGCACCATAAAATCATCGGCCGCGTTGGGCGGTTTGTTGCTAAGAAACATTGGCAACACCGTTAGAATCTCGTTAACCGACAACCCTGTGAAAGAGGTTGAGGCCGCAACTGATTTGTTAAGGGCAATTGGTATTAAAAAAGGTGGCATTAAATTTGTTTCTTGCCCAACCTGCGGCCGCACAAAAATAGATTTAATTGGCCTTGCCAAAGCGGCAGAAGAAAGGTTAAAGGGCGTTAACAAAGATTTAACCGTTGCAATAATGGGTTGCGTGGTTAATGGCCCTGGCGAAGCTAAAGAGGCCGACATTGGTATAGCCGGTGGCGACGGTTGTGCGGTACTGTTTAAAAAAGACGGAATTACCCGCAAAATACCCGAGCAAAATATATTAGATGAACTTGTATTAGAAATAGAAAAAATGTAATTTGGGGTTGAAAATTAAAATGGCTTCGGCTAAGTTTTTAGATTTATTAGGCGAGTATTTACCTGATGATATATTAAAATATTTTGAATACGCTAATATTATTGGGTGCGAATTGTTAGATAATTCAAGAACACTTACCGCCAATATTTATAGTGAAGTATACATAGAAAATAAAATAATTAAAACAGCAGAGAATGCGGTTGCAACAAAACTTTCATTAAATAAGGTAGAGTTTAAACCTTCGTTTGCAAAAACGGCTTTGAGCAGTTCTGTATGTGCCGACATTGCAAATTATTTAAGAACCAAAAATGTTTTATTAAATGGCTATTTTAACGATGCAGAATATATTTTAAATGAAAATAACCTTAACATAAAACTAAAATACGGTGGTTTAAACGCCATAAAAAGCGCCGATTTTGAAAGGCTTTTTAATGTTTATTTAAAGGCTTTATTTTCTTGCGAGTTAAACATAAGTTTTTCAGGGCAGCTTGAAAATATTGATATTCCTGCCCCTGTTGTAACTAAAACCGCTGCCGTAAAAAAAGAAACAAAGGCAGAAAAGCCAACAGAAAACCCTGAACAAGAATATAATTATGTGCCCAAAAACAACCTACCTGTTTATTTAGAAAGCGCCAAGTTGTTTTATGGCCGAAAAATAGATTCTAATGTTAAACCACTTGCAAGCATAGCCCCGCCCGATACCCCCGAGGGTAGCGTATATGTTGCCGCTTGGGGCGAAGTTTTTGGGCTTGAAACCCGCGAAATTAATACAAAACGCGGTAAAATGTTTATTGTTAAGTTTAGTTTTAGTGATTATACCAACTCGTTTAATGCGAACTTCTTTATAGATTCTGAAAAGAAATCCCAAATAAAACCGCTTGAAAACGGCAAGTTTGTTATAGTCAACGGCGACTATGTTTACGATAAATGGTCGGGTGAATTTATAGTTAAGGTTAATTCGTTAGCAACAATTAAAAAGTACGAACCTACCGACGATTACAATGGTGAAAAGCGTGTAGAACTGCATTGCCATACAAATATGTCGGCTAAAGATGCCGTGTCTTCGGCTAGCGATATTATTGCCAAGGCTGCCAAATGGGGCCATAAAGCCATTGCCATTACCGACCACGGCGTTGTACAAGCCTACCCCGAGGCCGCCGCTGCCGTAAAATCTGCTCGCAAAATTAACCCCGATTTTAAGGTTATTTACGGTGTAGAAGCCTATTTTGCCGACAATACATTAGGTGAGACTGATATTACAAAACTAAAACGCTATCACCAAATAATTTTGGTTAAAAATTTGGTGGGGCTTAAGAATTTATATAAAATAATATCTAATGCTCACCTTAATAATTATTACAAAAGGCCAATTTATTTACGAACCGAAATTGAGGCCCACCGCGAAGGCCTTATAATAGGCTCGGCCTGCGAACAAGGCGAACTTTACCAGGCTATTATTGCGGGCAAACCGCACGAAGAACTGTTAAGAATAGCCAAATTTTACGACTATTTAGAAATCCAACCCTTAGGTAATAATGAATTTATGGTAAGGGAATCGGCAATAGTGAAAACCGACAAAAAAGGTCAGGTTAAGGAAAATATCTTTAAAAATGTTACCAGCTTAGAGGTTATTAAGGGCTTTAACCGCAAGGTTGTGCAAATAGCCGACGAATTAGGTCTGCCGGTTGTGGCCACGGGCGATGTGCACTTTTTAAATAAAGAAGATGCCATTATTCGTAAAATTCTTATGGCCGGCCAAGGATACGATGATTTTGACAAACAGGCACCACTGTTTTTAAAAACCACCGCCGAAATGTTAAAAGATTTTGATTATTTTGGTGAAAGGGCAGCCGAGTTTGTAATATCCAACCCGCAAAAAATTGCCGATATGGTATCGGGCGATGTTGTTCCTGTGCCAAGTGGCAACTACCCGCCTGTTATAGAAGGCTCAGATGAATTATTAAGAAATATTTGCGTGCAAAGGGCAAATAACACATATGGTTATAATGGCATTTTACCCGAAATTGTAGAAAAACGACTTAATAAAGAGCTTAACTCAATTATTAATAACGGATTTTCTATAATGTATGTTTCGGCACAAAAACTGGTTTCTTACAGTGAAGAAAACGGATATTTGGTGGGTTCGCGTGGTAGTGTAGGCTCGTCTTTTGCCGCAACCATGGCAGGTATTTCCGAGGTTAACCCCTTGCCACCGCATTATTACTGCCCAAATTGTAAATTCAGCGAATTTTTTACAAACGGTCAGGTGGGCTCGGGCTTCGATTTGCCCGAAAAGAACTGCCCAAAATGCAACACACCATATAAGCGCGACGGCCACGATATTCCATTTGAAACCTTTTTGGGCTTTAAGGGCGATAAGGTGCCCGATATTGACCTTAATTTTTCAGATGAATTTCAGGCTGAGGTGCAAAAATATACCGAAACTCTTTTTGGAAGCGAAAATGTTTTTAAGGCCGGCACAATTTCAACCGTGGCCGAAAAAACCGCCTATGGTTTTGCCAAGGCCTATGCCGAAAAGAAGAATATTGTTTTAAGCTCAGCCGAGCTTAACCGACTGGCAACCTTGGTGGAAAAGGCAAAAATCAAACAAACCACAGGCCAGCACCCCGCCGGAATGATTATAGTGCCAAGGGATAAAGAAATTTACGATTTTTGCCCCGTTCAACACCCCGCCGATGATACATCTTCAGAAATTATAACCACCCACTTCGATTTCCACTCTATTCATGATACTATTTTAAAATTGGACGAATTAGGCCACGTGGTGCCCACAACCTATAAATATTTAGAGGAATATAGCGGTATACCGGTGAGCGATGTTTCTATGAGCGATAAAACGGTTTACAGCCTGTTTGTTTCGCCCGAGGCTTTGGGTGTAACCCCCGAACAAATTGATTCTAACACAGGAACATATTGTTTGCCCGAGTTTGGCACCAAGTTTGTGCGCGAAATGCTTATTGACTGTAAGCCAAAAAACTTTTCCGACTTATTGCAAATTTCGGGCCTTTCACACGGTACAGATGTTTGGCTTGGTAACGCTAAAGATTTAATTGATAAAGGAATTTGCACAATTTCTGAAGTTATTGGTACGCGTGATAACATAATGGTTTACCTAATTCATCAGGGTATGGATGAAGGCCGAGCCTTTAAAATTACCGAAACGGTGCGTAAAGGTTTGGTGGCCAAAGGTAAGGTTTCGGCAGAAGACTGGAAGGCAATGGAGGACGATATGCGCGCCGTAAATGTGCCGGAATGGTATATTTCCAGTTGCCATAAAATTAAATATATGTTCCCCAAAGCCCACGCCGCCGCCTATGTAATATCGGCATTGCGCCTTGCGTGGTATAAGGTTTATAGGCCACTTGAATTTTATTGTGCATATTTTACCGCACGCCCCGAAGATGTAGATGTACCCACTATTTTAAAGGGCAAGCAGGCCGTAAAAGCCTATATTAACTTAATTAAGCAAAAAGGCCGCGAAGCCTCTAAAAAAGAGTTAGATGTTTATAACAATATGCTCATTTTTAACGAGATGTTTGAAAGGGGTATAGAAGTTTTACCAATCGACCTTAAAAAATCACACGCTGTTAAATATTTGCCCGAAGACGGAAAAATGCGCCTACCGTTTGGCGCCCTTTCGGGTGTAGGTGAGCGTGCAGCGGTATCCCTTTGGGAAGCAGCGCAGCAGGGCGACTTTATTTCCAAAGAAGAATTTCAGGCCGCCGCCGGTGTTTCTAAAACCGTTATTGCCGACTTAGACAGCATTGGAACGTTGGCAGATTTGCCCGACACCAACCAAATTTCAATGTTTTAACAAAATATCACACAAAATTTTGTGCAGTATGCCTAAAATTTAAAGGCATACTGCATATTTTTTATCAAAACGCCTAAAAATACTGCTAAAAGGTTGCAAAATTGTAACCTTGTGTTATAATTGTAATCGTGATTGTTACAAAAATGTAACTTTTTTATAGGAAGGAATTTTATGAAGGAAAAGGTTATTGCTGTTTTAGAAAAAATTAAAAACGCACCTCACTTTGTAAAGTTAATATGTTTTTTAGGAATCTCGGCAATTGTTATGACTTTAAGTCTTAATGCTGCAGGGGTTGTTTTAGCATATAATGTAAACTATGCCGGCAATGTAATTGCACAGGTAAATTCTAAAGAAGATTTTGCTTCGGCCGGCCAGTTAGCAAGTGCTGCAATAATGGGTGAAAACACCGAAGGTTATATATACGCCCCTAAGTTTTTCCCAACCTTAACACTTAATTCGCGAATCGATACTTCGGCCGATATTGCTAATGCAATTTTAGAAAACACCGCCGAACTTAAAAAAACCGCTGCTTTAAAAGTTAATGGTGTTTTGGTGGGCACTGCCGAATCCAGCGAAGAAATAGAGCAAAAAATCAATAATAGGCTTTCAAGCTTTAATGTTGCTGATTATGAATGTTCGGCCGAATTTGTTGACACTATAGATTTAGTTTCTACATATTGTAGTGTTAATGCCTGCACATCGGGTGAACAGTTAGATGCCGGCATTAATAATTTGGCTGTTAAAACCACCGTTAAAGAAACAACCGATGTTAAAATTTCTTATAAAACCGTAACTCAACGCTCGGCCGAATATCAGGTTGGTTATTATGCCGTTAACACAAAGGGTGTTAATGGTTTAAAACACAAGGTAGACAATGTTGTTTATTTAAATGGTGTGGAAATTGAACGCAACTCGGTAGAGGATGTTGTTGTAAACGAGCCTGTAAACGAGGTTGTAGTTGTAGGTACAGCCGCAGTAGTAAATAAAAATGGTTCTTCGGGAGCTATGGTTTTCCCAATTCCTAAAAGTGCAAGATATTACATTAGCACATATTTCGGCGGCGACGGCGGCAGCCATAAAGGCCTTGATTTAGCCGTAAGCCGTGGCACACCAATTTATGCTTCGCTTGATGGTACCGTTGTTGAGGCAGGTTATAAAAGTGATTACGGCTATTATGTGTTGGTAGACCACGGTAACGGTTTAAAAACCCGTTATGCACACAATTCGCAAAATCTGGTTTCCCGCGGTGATAAAGTAACTAAGGGCCAAACAATTGCTTTGGTGGGTTCTACTGGTCGTTCAACCGGTAACCACCTGCATTTTGAGGTAATGTTAAACGGTGTAAGGGTAAACCCGCTTAAATATGTTGGTTAAAATAAATTAAAGAAGGCTTTGGCCTTCTTTTTTTATTTTTTTGCTAATTAGCACTTGAAAGATTTAGCATTAAATATTATAATATTTGTTATAGTATTTTGATTTTGCGAGGAGAATTATGTTAAAATTAGGGTTCGATAATGAAAAATACATAGCATTGCAATCACAAAAAATTAAAGAACGCATTAAATATTTTGGCGGCAAACTTTATTTGGAGTTTGGCGGCAAATTGTTTGATGATTTTCATGCTTCGCGTGTGTTGCCCGGTTTTTCTCCCGACAGTAAGGTTAAAATGCTTTTAAAACTTAAAGACCAAGCCGAAATTGTAATAGTTATAAACTCAAGCGCCATTGAAAGCAATAAAAAACGCGGCGATTTAGGCATTGGCTACGACCAAGATGTTTTGCGCCTTATAGATGCCTTTAGAACCATTGGTTTATATGTTGGCAGTGTTGTTATTACCTGCTTTAGCGAACATTCTTCGGTCTTGTTGTTTGAAAAACGCCTTAAAAATTTGGGTATAAAGGTTTACAGGCATTATACTATTGAAAATTACCCGTCAGACATTCCGCATATTGTAAGTAAAGAAGGCTTTGGCAAAAACGACTATGTAAAAACCAGTCGTTCTTTGGTTGTGGTAACAGCTCCGGGCCCCGGCAGTGGCAAAATGGCGGTCTGCCTTTCGCAAATGTTCCACGACCATTTAAAAGGAATAAAATCGGGCTATGCTAAGTTTGAAACCTTCCCAATTTGGAATTTACCGCTTAAGCACTCGGTTAATTTGGCATACGAAGCCGCAACCGCCGATTTAAGCGATGTTAATATGATTGACCCGTTCCACCTGGAAGCATACGGCGAAACCACCGTGAATTATAACAGGGATATAGAAATTTTCCCGGTGCTTAATTCTATGATGCAAAAAATATTGGGCGAATCACCATATAAAAGCCCTACCGATATGGGAGTTAATATGGCGGGTTATGCCATATTTGATGATGATGTCGTGTGCCAAGCTGCCAACCAAGAAATTGTGCGCCGCTATTGTAAAACCAAGGTGCTTGCAAAATTAGGTGTGGCCGAACAAAACGAGGTTTTAAACCAAGAACTTATTATGCAAAAAGCCGGTGTTTCCCTTTCTGACCGAAAGGTAATTGATGCTGCTTTGAAAAAATCCGAAAAAACAGGCGGTCCCGCTGTTGCAATAGAGTTGAATACCGGCGAAATTATAACAGGAAAAACTTCTTCTTTGCTTGGCGCCTGCGCTTCGGCTTTGCTAAATGCGCTTAAAACTTTGGCCGAAATTGACGACAGCGTAAATTTAATTTCGCCCGCCGTTATAGAGCCTGTGCAAAAGCTTAAAATTGGTTATATGGGCAACCATAACCCAAGGCTGCATACCGATGAAATTTTGATTGCTCTTTCAATTTGCGCCGCAACCGATTCCATAGCTGCCAAGGCGTTAGAGCAATTGCCTAAACTTGCCGGCTGTGAATTACATTCAACCGTAATTTTAGCGGCATCAGACGAGCATGTGCTAAGAAAACTGGGCTTTAACGTTACAAGTGAACCAATACACGAAACCAAAAAACTATATCATCCAAGGTAATTTTATTAAAAATTCGGCAATTTGTTTTAGTTGCCGAATTTTTTTATAAATAATTAAAATTTCTATAAAATCCCTCTTCATTTTGTAATCAAAATATGCTATAATAAATTGATAAGAAACAGAAAGGATATGTGTTTGTGGAAAAGGGTAACGAAATACAAACAAATTCCAATATAATATGCGGCAGAAACTCGGTTTTAGAGGCTGTGCGTTCGGGCCGCGAAATTGATAGACTGCTTGTTGCCCACGGGGCTGCATCGGGCAGCACCAGGGCTATAATAGCAAAGTGCAGTGAAAAGGGAATACTTATTAAAGAAGTTTCACCCCAAAAATTAGATTTTTTATGTGGCAACAACAACCACCAGGGCGTTGCCGTTATGGTGGCTTCGCAAGAATATAGCACGGTGGAAGATATATTAAATTATGCTCACGAAAAAAGCGAGGCGCCATTTATAATTATTTGCGACGAATTAGAAGACCCACACAACCTTGGCGCCATTATTCGTTCGGCAGAAGCCTGTGGTGTGCACGGTATTATAATCCCAAAACGCCGTTCGGCATCGCTTAATGCCACGGTGGCAAAAAGCGCCAGTGGCGCACTTGAATATATGCGGGTGGCCAGGGTTACCAACATTGCCAACACAATTGA
The DNA here is from genome assembly GCA_017439765.1 of Clostridia bacterium. Taxonomy (GTDB): domain Bacteria; phylum Bacillota; class Clostridia; order Oscillospirales; family Acutalibacteraceae; genus SIG565. The sequence goes on from JAFSIN010000072.1 coordinate 14,104, forward strand.
GTCTTTGAAAAAAGAGGGCGTTTGGGTGTTTGGTGCCGATATGTCAGGCAAAGATTACACCACCTTTGATTTTACCGTTCCCACCGCCTTGGTAATAGGTAACGAGGGCAGGGGAATAGGCCGACTGGTTGGCGAAAAATGCGATGAAATTATAAGTTTACCAATGAAGGGTAAAATTAATTCTTTAAATGCTTCGGTTGCTGCCGGGGTGTTAATGTATGAGGTTGTAAGAAAACGCGGTTAACCCGCAATTTTTACTGTATTTTAAGCGGAGGGTATGAATATGGCTTTTAATAAATCACGTCATGCAAAGGAAAAAAATTCTGACTACGAATTACCCGAACAGCATAGCGATGACAGCACCACACCTAAAATAAAAAATTCATATAATGCACCGCACGCCCTAACCGCTCAAGAGGTTTTAAAGGGCTTTACCGTTATGCCCCAAAAAAACAACGATATTGAGATGCAGGGTTACGCACCGCAAGAATCCCCGCTTGAAAAGTTGCGAAAAAAAGTAACCGAAAAACCAGATGAAAACAAAAATAAAAATGATAATGTTGTTGCACAACCCCGCAACAATGTTAAGCCGATAATTAATACCACAAAAGAAGAAAAAGGCGAAACATTGCTCGAAAAATGTATGCCCTTTATTACCGAGGGTGGCAACAAAGTAACCGAATCGGAACCCGATTATACGTTAGAAAGTGTTGAAAGCATAATCAACCTAACCGAAAAAAAGTTTGAAAAAATATTTGAACGGTTAGATTTAAAAAGCGCAGAAATTACATATGATAATCTTTCAAAACAACCCGAACCGCAAAGCACAAACAAGGTTGTAAATTCTAAAGTGGCCGAGCCACCAGTAGAAATTGAAATGCAAAGGGTAGAGGTTAAAAAAGAACCCGAGGTTATATCAATTTCTGATATTGATGCGTCATCTTCTTTTACCAAAACAATTGCATTTTCGCCACAAGATATTTCTTCTAATACATCGCTCGATATTAGCAGCGGCACCAGAATTTTAGATTTATCTTCTGAACTTTTTGAAAAAGAACCCGAAGATAACACAATAGATACCGAGGTATATGGTTCTGACAAAGAATTTACCGTGCACGACGATTATAAAACCCCCGAAGATATTCGCCGTATTGCTAAAACACTTATGGCTAACCGCCGTAATTCTTTTATAAAAACTTTTTTGGGCGGGTTAATTGTTTTATTACAAACATTAGTCTTCATACCATCGCTTCAAACGGCATTAATGGCAACACCTAAATCTTTTTATTTGGTTTTGCTTGGCATTTATTTAATTTTAGTATTAGTTAATTTTGATATGTTTGTTAGCCTTAAAAGCCTTGGCACCCCCCGCAAAAAGCCACAGGCGGCAGCGGCAATTCAAGCCATTGGAACCTTAATATTTTCCGTTTTTGCGGTTATAAATTCGGTTAATCCGTTTAATTTAATTTTCGCTTCATCGGTTATATTGTTCTTTAAGGCTATATCATGCTTTAAATTAGATTCCTTTGTTTTAAATAACTTTAAAAAGGTTGTTTCAAAAAACAAGAAATACGGCATAAAGTTCATATCCGACAAGCAAACAACCTTTGCAATGGCCCGCAATTCTATTGAGGGCGATGTTCTTATAGCATCTTCGGTAGAAACCGAGAATATACAAGACTTCATTAAAAATACCAAAAGCGACACTGCTTTGTGTGGCGGCCTTAACAGATACATTATTGTGTCGGTTATAGTTGCTGTTTTATCGGCGTTGTGTTTTGGCTTAAAATTTATGTCGGTCTTGCCGGCGTTAGAAGTTCTGGCATTTTGTTTAGTAGCATTAAACTCACCCACAGTTCTGTTTTGTGAATCGTTGCCACTTAGCAGCGCCGGTAAAAAACTTAATAAGCAGGGTGGAATGTTAACTGGCGTTAAGGCGGCTTCGGCCATAGATTTAGCCAATGCAATAACAATTACTTCTTCGCAGTTATTCCCGGGTGGCACCATAACACTTTATGATATGAAAATACTCGATTCCAATGCAGTAGATTCCACCTTAATAGATGCTGCTGCAATAACCAACGCTATAGATAGCCCTTTAAAAAGTATTTTCAATTCTATAGCCAAGACAACCCCCGTAGAAATGCCCATAGCTGATACTATTAAATATGAAGAACGCTTAGGCATTAGCGGTTGGATAAATGACAGGCGAATTTTTATTGGCAACCGCACCTTGCTTGAGGCACACGGAATTACCACGCCTTCTATAGAGGTTGACAAAAAAATCCTTCGCCAAGGATTTTTCCCGGTATATTTGGCATCCCAAGGCAAACCCTGTTCATTGTTAATTGTAAAATACAATGTCAAAAAAGATATTGCAACAAAACTGCAAAAATTATCGGGCATGGGTGTTACATTTTTAATTGATAATTGCGACCCCAACTTAACCAATCAAATGGTGGCCGATTATTTTGGAATTTGGGAAGAATCTGTTAGAATAATGGGCAGCTCGGGCTCTCAACTTAACCGCAACGCCACCGAACCCGAACCTTATTTTTCTTCGCCGTGTTGTCATTGCGGCAGCTTTACCCAGTTGGCCGATGTTTTTATTACCGCTTCTAAGGTAAAAAAATCCACAAAAATATTAAGCGTTTTTCATGTGTTAGCGTCGGTTATAATTACGCTGGTGTTTTTATATAATTCATATGTTGGTGCTGTGTTGCCCACAGCAGATTTATGGTTTATGGCAGCGCTTGCAGCTTCGTTTGTTTTATATTTAATTACATATTTATTCAGCAAGCCGTAAGGCAAGGGAGTATTTATGAAAAATTTTATAAAAACCTATTTTGATTTTTCTAAAAATGAAAATTTTGTTTATTTAACCGCAGCGGCTGTGTTTTTGCCGTACCCGTTAGCAATATTGCTGTTGCTTATAATGTCGGTTTATATTTTAGCAAAAAAAAATATTAAAAAAGAGGTTTTTTGCCACACAGGCTCGTTTTTAATAGTAGTGTTTTCGGCCTTTACCGCAGTAACGGCGCTGTGCTATAAAAACTATTTAGGCCTTATGGTTTCGGCTTTGTTCTTTTTAATTTTTGTTGTGGCTTTTTATATACGCAGCGTTATGACAACCGAATTGTTTGAAAAAATGCTTTCTTTATGCTGCAGGTTTTCAATATTTGCATCGGGCGTGGTGTTGTTTGAAAAAATTATTTATTTTAATTCTAAAACCCACCGTTGCTATGGCGATTTTTTTGGCAATAAATTAACCTCATTTTACTTTAGCCCAACATATTTAGCATCTTGCATGGCGGTTGTGGTGCTGATTTGTGCCTATAAGGTTATAAACCGCAAGGGTAACAAAAAATATTATTACCTAATTGCAATTTTAAGTATGCTTACCATGTATTTCGGTGGCAGCATGTTTATTTGGGTTAATGTGTTTGCCGGCCTTGCAGTTTATTTGTTTTTAAGCCGCCACCACAAACTTTTAGGTTTGTTGTTTGTGCTGGTAACTTTGGGTGGTGTAACACTGTTTTTTGTGCCCAATATTCTTCCGCGCCTTTCAGAATCAATGCTAACCAGCGATAACCGAATGTTAATTTGGAATTTAAGCGTAGAAAGTATTCCGCAGTCTATTTTTACGGGCCGTGGTTTTCAGTCTTATGGCTTAATTGCGCTAAATTTAATAAAACAGGGGGCCGATGGCGTTTATTCGGCTTACCATTCACATAATATAATATTAGAATGTCTGCTTAGTTTCGGCATAATTGGCAGCACAATAATATTGGCCTTTATGTTTACATTTTTTCAAAAAATATTAATATGCTCACACGTTTTAAAACGCAGCCATATTTCCATATTAATAATGGCGGTGGCGTCCGGCGTTTTGGTGCACAGCATTATAGATATGCCTATGTTATGGGTGCAAACAATGCTGTTATACGGTCTTATTTTCTCGGGTCTTGGGGCCGACGAAAAACGAATTTCCAGAATTTTTAAAAGGTTAAAAAACTCAAACATCTCGGAGGTTAAATAAAATGGCAAAACCAAAATTTTACATTACAACTGCAATTGCATATACATCACGCAAACCGCATATTGGCAATGCGTACGATATTGTTTTGGCAGATATGATTGCCCGTTACAAAAGAATGATGGGCTTTGATGTATATCTTATGACAGGCTCTGACGAGCATGGCCAAAAAATAGAGGAGTGTGCCGCTGCTGCAGGTGTTACACCCAAAGAGTATGTCGATGGCGTTTCTGACCAAATCAAACAGGTTTGGAACAGCATGAACGTAACCTATGATAAATTCATAAGAACAACCGATGCTTCTCACGAAGAAGTGGTTTCTAAAATATTTAAAAAACTTTACGAACAAGGCGATATTTATAAAGACGAATACGAAGGCAAATATTGCGTTCCGTGTGAATCGTTTTTTACCCCCTCGCAGTTGGTCGACGGCAAATGCCCCGATTGCGGCCGTGAAGTAACCGATGCTAAAGAAGAAGCCTACTTTTTAAAACTTAGCAAATATCAAGACAAACTGTTAGAATACTATAACAGCAATCCCGATTTCATTAAACCCGATTCTCGCCGCAACGAGATGATAAATAACTTTTTAAAACCCGGCCTTGCCGACCTTTGCGTTTCGCGCAGCTCGTTCAAGTGGGGCGTGCCGGTGGAGTTCGACCCAAAACATGTTATCTATGTTTGGATAGATGCTTTGTCTAACTACATTACAGGCATTGGCTACAACCCCGATGGTAGCAGCGAAACCTTTAATAAATATTGGCCGGCCGATTTACACGTTATAGGCAAAGATATTGTTCGTTTCCACACAATTTATTGGCCAATTATTTTAATGGCACTTGGTCTGCCGCTTCCCAAGCAGGTTTTGGGCCACCCGTGGGTGCTCGTTGGGGAAGACAAAATGAGCAAATCCAAGGGCAACACCATTTATGCCGATTTCTTGGCCGAAATTTTTGGCTCCGATGCCGTTAGGTATTACCTGCTTTCTGAAATTTCGTTCACTAACGATGGCAGCATAACCTACGAAAGTTTTATTAATAAATATAACACCGATTTAGCCAACACCTTGGGCAACCTTGTTAACCGCACCGTTGCCATGGCTAATAAATATTTTGGCGGCAGTGTGCAAAAGGGAAGCGCCACCGGCGAGTTCGATGCCGAGCTTTTAAACTTTGCCAAAACCACGGTTGAGCAATATACCACCGCTATGGATTCTTACCACAATGCCGATGCAACCGAGGCCGTTATGAACTTTGCAAAACGCTGCAATAAATATATTGACGAAACAATGCCCTGGGCCTTGGCCAAAAGCGAAGATGGTGCCGAATATTTGAAAACCGTGCTTTATAATTTGCTTGAGTGCATAAGAATTATAGGTGTTTTGTTAACCCCAATAATCCCAATAAGTGCCGCCAAAATTGCCGAGCAGTTAAATTCTGCCGAGGCATCAATGGATTTTGGCGCCGTTTCACAGTTTAATGTTGGTGCTGCCGAGCCACTGTTTGCAAGGCTCGATGCCGAAAAGGTTTTGGGGGAAATTAATGAAAAAACCGCCCAACCCAAAGAACCCGAAAACATTAAAACTATTGCCCAAATTTCAATTGAAGATTTTGCAAAGGTGGAACTAACCGCTGCGCTTGTTACAGCCTGCGAACCCATTAAAAAGGCTAAAAAACTTTTAAAGTTAACCCTTAACGATGGCTCTGCCACCCCACGCACAGTGGCATCGGGCATAGCAAATTATTATAAACCCGAAGAACTAATTGGCAAAACCGTAGTGGTGGTTTCTAACCTAAAACCCGCAGTGCTTTGCGGCGTTGAAAGCAACGGTATGATTCTTGCGGCCGACTCTCAAGGCACAGTTAAGGTCCTGTTTTTAGACGGTGTAGAACCGGGCAGTAAAATAAGGTAATGAATAGTTTAATTTTTGACACCCACGCCCATTATACAGATGATAGGTTTGCGACCACCTCGGTTTTGCAAGATTTACAAAACAATAAAACCGTTTTAGCCGCCATTACCTGCGGTGTTGATTATGCCGACAGTCTTAACGCAATTTCTTTAGCCAATAAATACCCCTTCATTTATGCCGCCGTTGGCATACATCCGCAAGAGGTTAATGAAACTACCGTGTTTTCCGAGTCGGATTTTTTACCACTCATAAAAAACAAAAAGGTGGTGGCAGTTGGCGAAATCGGGTTGGATTATTATTGGGATACCACACACAAACTAGCCCAGCAAGAAATTTTTGCTGCCCAACTGCAATTTGCCAATAAACACAACCTGCCCGTGAGCGTGCATGACCGCGAAGCCCATGCCGACACATTAGACATTTTAAATGCACATAAACCAAAGGGTGTTGTTCATTGTTTTTCGGGCAGTGCCCAAATGGCGCAACAAATTTTAAATTTGGGCATGTATATTGGCGTTGGTGGCGTTGTAACCTTTAAAAACGCCAAAAAGTTGACCGAGGTTGTGGCTGCCACACCACTCGAGCGCATCTTGCTTGAAACCGATGCACCTTATCTTGCCCCCGAACCATTTAGGGGCAAAATTAACCACTCAGCTTATATTGAATATATTGCCGAGGCCATTGCCGCAATTAAAGGTGTTAGCGCAAGCGCTGTTCTTAATCAAACGGCACAAAACGCCAAAAATTTATTTAATATTTAATTTGAATAATCCCCCCTTTTTAACGAAACACTATTGTTAAAAGGGGGGATTCTTCGTGTAAAACAACAATTTCAGCAATAACAATCAAAATAAAAATGACCAAAATAAAAACGACCAAAATAAAAATAATCAAAACAAAAACGGCCAAAACAAAAACAAGAAATAAATACCTTAAAAATTTGGGCAACACTGTGTGTTGCCCAAACAGTTTAAAAGGAGATTTAAATGAACACAATAACTAATATTTCGGGCTATGAACTTTTAGATTCCCGTGGCAATCCAACCGTTGCCGCCAAGGTTACGTTATCTTCGGGGGCTAGCGGATTTGCAATTTCGCCATCGGGTGCTTCCACAGGTGCCCACGAAGCCCACGAACTGCGTGATAATAACACCGCCCGTTACGGTGGCCTTGGCACTACCAAAGCAGTAGAAAATATTAATAAAACCATAAAAAAGGCGCTGTGCGGTCTTAATGCGCAAAACAACGCCTTAATAGATTCGGTTATGTTAGAGTTAGATGCCACTCCAAACAAATCAAACCTTGGTGCAAATGCTATTTTAGCCGTTTCGTTAGCCACCGCCAAAGCAGCTGCAAATTCATTAAAAATACCGTTATATAAATATTTGGGTGGTGTTAATGCCTTTGACTTGCCGCGTCCAATGTTGAACATTTTAAACGGTGGCGCCCACGCAAAAAATAATATTGATATTCAAGAGTTTATGATAGTGCCTTGCGGATTTTTAAATTTTTCTGAAACCCTGCGCTGCGCTGCCCAGGTTTATAAGACTTTGGCTTTAATGCTAAACCGCTTTGGCAAATCCACCGCCGTCGGCGACGAGGGCGGCTTTGCCCCTGACTTAGAAAGCGACGAACAAGCCATTGAATTTATTTGCACCGCCATAGAAAAATCGGGTTACAGCACAAGCAATGTTAAAATAGCTCTCGATATAGCCTCAAGTGAATGGTACCAGGGCAACGGGCTTTATTTAATGCCCAAACGAGGTATCGAACTAAACAGTGATGCCTTAATTAAAATGTATTCCGATTTATGCAAGAAATACCCCATAATATCTATTGAAGACGGTCTGGCCGAAGATGATTGGCACGGCTGGCAAAAACTAACCAAAGCCTTGGGTTCCAGCGTGCAACTGGTGGGCGATGACCTTTTTGTTACCAATAAATCAAGGCTAATAAAGGGCATAAACAACAACTCGGCCAATGCCATATTAATAAAACCAAACCAAATTGGCACCCTAACCGAAACTTTAGAGGTTATAAGGTGTGCAAAACAAAACAATTATAAATGCATTATTTCACACCGTTCGGGCGAAAGTGAAGATACTTTTATATCCGATTTAGCCGTGGCCACTAATGCCGGCCAAATCAAAACCGGTGCGCCCTGCCGCACCGACCGCACAGCCAAATATAACAGGCTGCTGCTAATAGAAAACGAACTAATCGCAAATATATAATATATATAATGTAAGGGGGGCAACCCCCTTATTTTTATTTGTCATAAATCTCAAAAAAAATTAATAAAATTATAAAAAACTTTTGTGCAAACTGCACAAATACAACCAACATTTTTTGGTGTTTTTAAACTTTAACGTAAACTTGACAAATATTGTTTTCATATGCTAAAATAATGGTGTATCATTATGCGCAAAATTTATTAAGGAAGGGAGATGTTAGTGTTGTCGAAGAAGGAGTACAGCACCCCCAAACTCGATATTACCGAGTTAGAAGGTGATATTATTACCACCAGCCCACCAGACGAAGTTAATAAAGATAACGAATCGTTTGAAGATGACAACTGGGGTCAAGGTTAATCCGTTTAACTTAATTTAGTAAATTTTTTTTAGGAGTGAAAAATATGCATACTAAAAACAGCGTTTCCAAAAAACTTTTAGCGCTTGCTTTGGCAGTTTTAATGTGCATAAGCGTTGTTCCACTTGGAATAGCTTTTGCAAGTGAAAACTCTGTCTATATGAGCAGCTATGACAGTCTACCCGCTGCAATTCAAGCTCTTGGTTCTGAAGGTGGTACCATTTATCTTGACCAAGATTTCTTTGTTGACGGCGGATTAGAATGGGAGTCCACTCGTGGTCCGGTAACCATTCAAGGTGTAACCGGTAACGAAACACTCGAATTACTTGATAATGACACACTCGCTAACTGCCCAATCTATGGCGACATCACCTTTAAAAACTTAAAGTTTAAAGGCGGCCGTAGCTTAGGTACATATGGCCACACCGTAACATTTGACGAAGGCATTACTGTTATTGGCGAACCATTAGTAAGCTTAGGTTCAAACAGCCCAAGTGATAAATTCGTTTTCAAATCCGGTACATTCGGTCGTATCTTACCCCGTATGGCTTCCGATATGGTTAAAGATTACGAATATGTAGTTGACGGTGCTACCTTTGCACCAGCTTTTGAATACGGCGATTATGTTACTTTAGGCCTTTTTAATTCAGGTTCTGCTATGAATGGTAACCTTACATTCACCATGAACAGCGGTTCTATTAACGGCCTGCTTTTAGGTCCTAATGGTAACTTTAACCATTATGGTGTTCTTAAGTTCGTAATGAACGGCGGTACTGTTACCAACGCATACTTTGGTAGTACCAACGCAAATTCTTACATTCAAAACATGGCCATTATTTTCAACAAAGCTACCATGACTGACGGTGTTACTCTTAATCGTTTAAGCACTACCAAATTTGGTACCTATGTGGTTGTTGAAAACAATAACGAAGTAGATGTTAATGTTGAAGGTATTTACGGCAATACCGACTATGCTTTAACCAATACATCATTTTGTGATAACTTAGGTTACTGGGTAAAAGTAAACTATGGTAAAGCTAACCCTGTATATGCCCGCACCGACGAAGCTGACCC
>JAFSIN010000073.1 GCA_017439765.1 Clostridia bacterium
AGTTTTTTAAAATCATCGCTAACTTTAAAATTAGTGTTATAATATGAACCGTTAGAAGCAATTCTAAAGAACATATCTGACCACATAGAAAGTGTGAAGCCGTATTTTGCACCAATTTCGGCAACTCGTTTAATATGTTCAACTAAAACGGCAGTTCTGTCGCAATCTCCATGTAAATCGTAATATTTTCCGCGGGTAATCATGTGAGCTTCATCCATACCAATATTAATATGTTTAGTAGTTAAACATTCTGAAAGACTGGCGAACATATTATCAATAAGTTCATATACCTTTTCATCGCCCACTAAAATAATATCGTTACAATCAACAATATCGCCGTAATATGGCCAATCAACCAAAGCGTTAAGGTGAGCAAGGGTTTGAATGCAAGGAATAAGTTCAACACCTTTTGTTAAAGCATAATCATTAATTTCTTTTAACTCTGCTTTAGAATACCTGCCACGGCCAAGGCCGAAATATGGGTTATTATTTACTTCATATGTATCTTCCATATAAAGCATTACGCAATTGAAACCTAAATCAGATGTTATATCAATCCATTTTTTAAGGGTTTCAACCTTCATTACTGCATTGCGTGAGCAATCTATCATGGTGCCAAGTCTTCTATATGGTATGGGATTATAATTCATATATAAACCTCCTAATTTTTTAATTAAATTATATCTTAACCACACAATTTTTTCAACAAAAAAAGTTCGCAAAAGCGAACTTTTTTAAATTAAATAATTCTAACTTTAATTATACCTTCAATGTTAGAAAGTTTGTTAAATATAGAGTCATAATCGGCTTCGTCAATATCCAACATAGTGTAAGCAACATCGCCGCGCGATTTATTTAACATATTTTCTATGTTAACATTGTTTTCGGCTACAGCCGAAGTAATAGCGGTTAACATGTTAGGTACATTTTTGTGAATAACACAAATTCTTTTATCTCCGCTGCGTGGCATTGAAATTGTAGGCAAATTAACCGAGTTTTCAATATTGCCGTTTTCAATGTAATTTATAAGTTCTTTAGCGGCCATTTTAGCACAATTGTCTTCCGATTCGGGTGTAGAAGCGCCAAGGTGTGGAATGGCAATTACACCGCTTATTCCTAACATTTCATCGGTCGGGAAATCGGTTACATAGGTGGCTACCTTGCCCGATTCTAAAGCAAGAATCATATCTGCAGAATTTACTAAGTCAGCACGAGCGAAATTTAAAATTCTAACATCATTCTTCATAAGACCAATAGATTCGGCGTTAATAAAACCTTTTGTATCGGGGGTAAGCGGAACGTGAATAGAAATGTAATCGCAATTTTCATAAATCTCTTTTATATCTGTAATATAAATAGCATTGTGGGTTAGGCTCCAAGCTGATTTTATTGAAATATATGGGTCGTAACCGTAAACCTTCATGCCAAGTTTATTAGCAGCGTTTGCCACTAAAACACCAATCGCACCAAGGCCAATAATACCAATACTTTTACCATAAATTTCGGGACCGCCAAAGGCGCTTTTACCCTTTTCTACCATTTTACCAACATCGCTACCATTGCCTTTTAAGGTTTTTGCCCATTCAATAGCAGGAACAATTTTACGCGATGATAAAAGCAGACCTGCAATTACGAGTTCTTTAACAGCGTTAGCGTTAGCACCAGGGGTGTTAAATACAGCAATTCCTTCATTGGTGCAACGTTCAATCGGAATATTATTAGTGCCGGCACCAGCCCTTGCAATTGCTAACAAAGAATCCGAAAATTCGGTATCGTGTAATGCTGCAGAACGAACAATAGCACCAACAGGATTATCAATTTCATCGGCAATGGTGTATTTTTCGGCATCAAATTCGGTTAATCCAATTTTAGATATTTTATTGTATGTTTTAATGTTATACATAATTAGGCATTCTCGCTTTCAAATTTTTTCATAAATTCAACCAACTTTTCTACGCCTTCAATTGGCATTGCGTTGTAAATAGAGGCGCGCATACCACCAACGCTGCGGTGGCCTTTAAGGTTAACAAAGCCTGCTTCTTTAGATTCTTTTACAAATTTAGCGTCTAATTCTTCGTTACCGGTAACAAACGGAACATTCATTAAAGAACGGTCGTCAGGGTTTACAGTGCCTTTAAATAATTTGCTGGAATCTAAAAAGTCATATAAAATTTTTGCTTTTTTATTGTTAATTTCGGCTATCTTTTCTAATCCGCCTAATTTTTTAATCCATTTAAATACCAAACCTGCAACATAAATTGTGTAGCAAGGTGGAGTATTAAACATAGAATCGTTTTCGGAATGTGTTGCATAATTAAGCATGGTTGGTGTAATATCCATTGCATTGCCAATTAAATCTTTACGAATTATGACAATGGTAAGACCTGCAGGAGCAACATTCTTTTGTGCGCCGGCATATAAAACGCCAAATTTCGAAACATCAACAGGTTCAGATAAAATGCAAGAAGAAATATCTGCAACAAGCGGAACATTACCGGTGTTAGGAATATTATTCCATTTTGTACCGTAAATTGTATTATTCATACAAATATGAACATAATCGGCCTCGGGGTCAAAATCGGAATCAGCAACAGCAGGAATGTACGAATATGTTTTGTCGGCCGAGGATGCAACAGCGCGAGCGTTACCATAACGGGCTGCTTCTTTATAAGCCTTGTTTGCCCATTGACCTGTTATAACATAATCTGCTTTTTTATTTTTATTCATAAGATTAAGCGGAATCATTGCAAATTGTGTGGAAGCGCCGCCTTGTAAGAATAAAACTTCATAATTATCTGGAATATTCATTATTTCGCGCAAATCGGCTTCGGCTTGTTTAATAATTGCATCGTATTCTTTAGAACGATGCGACATTTCCATAACCGATTGACCGCTATTACCGTATTCTAACATTTCGGCAGCAGCAGTTTTTAAAACCTCCTCCGGTAGCATTGACGGACCGGCACTAAAATTATAGATTCTTGACATAATTAAATCCTCCAAAAAAATAACTTATACAATAGTATATACAGTTAGATACAAATAGTCAACAGTATTGTTAATATTTTATCAAACATTTTGCATTTTTTAATAAAAAAACGAAATTTTTTGTTAATTAAATAACAAATTAATATAAAAAATAAGCAGTAGGTTTCCCTACTGCTTAAAATTTATAATTGATTAGTCGTTAATTTTAGTAACAACGCCTGAACCAACTGTACGGCCACCCTCACGGATAGCAAAACGAAGACCTTCTTCAATAGCGATAGGAGTGATGAGTTCAACATCCATTTCTACGTTATCGCCAGGCATGCACATTTCGGTGCCTGCAGGAAGAGATACAACGCCGGTAACGTCGGTAGTTCTGAAGTAGAACTGAGGACGATAGTTGTTAAAGAAAGGAGTATGACGGCCGCCTTCTTCTTTAGTTAATACGTAAACTTGGCCATGGAATTTAGTGTGAGGATTGATGGAGCCGGGTTTGCAAAGAACCTGACCACGTTCAATCTCAGTACGTTGAATACCACGGAGAAGAGCACCGATGTTATCGCCAGCCTCAGCATAGTCGAGGATTTTACGGAACATTTCGATACCGGTAACAACGATTTTTCTAGCTTCTTCAGCTAAACCAACCAGTTCAACTTCGTCGTTTAATTTTAACTGACCTCTTTCAACTCTACCGGTAGCAACAGTACCACGACCGGTAATGGTGAATACGTCTTCAACAGGCATTAAGAAGGGCAGGTCTGCTTTTCTTTCCGGAGTGGGAATGTAAGCGTCAACCTGATCCATTAAAGCCAGGATGGGAGCATATTCAGGAGCAGAAGGATCGGTAGCAGCACATTCTAATGCCATTAAAGCAGAACCGCTAACGATCGGAATATCGTCACCGGGGAATTCATATTCATTTAACAGTTCTCTGATTTCCATTTCAACTAATTCCAGTAATTCGGGATCGTCAACCTGGTCAGCTTTGTTCATGAATACAACAATGTAGGGAACGCCTACCTGACGGGATAACAGGATGTGTTCTCTGGTCTGAGGCATCGGACCGTCAGCAGCAGATACAACTAAGATAGCACCGTCCATCTGAGCAGCACCGGTGATCATGTTTTTAACATAGTCAGCATGGCCGGGGCAGTCAACGTGAGCATAGTGACGAGCGTCTGTTTCGTACTCAACGTGAGCTGTGTTGATTGTGATACCACGTTCTCTTTCTTCGGGAGCCTTATCGAT
>JAFSIN010000074.1 GCA_017439765.1 Clostridia bacterium
GCGGCGTTGTGCCTGAAATAGCATCAAGGCGGCATGTTGAGAATATTAGCGTCGTGGTAGAAAAGGCGCTAGCCGATGCCGGTGTTACATATTCGCAGTTAGAAGCGGTTGCCGTTACCTTTGCTCCCGGGCTTATTGGTGCTTTGCTTGTAGGGGTGAATTACGCCAAAGGCTTGGCCTTAAGCCTTAACATACCACTTATCCCGGTGCACCATCTGCGCAGCCATATTGCCGCTAATTACATAGTGCACCAAGATTTAAAACCGCCATTTTTGTGCCTTTTGGTTTCGGGCGGCAACAGTGTTATTGCCGAGGTTACCGATTACACAAGTTTTAATATAATAGGCTCCACCCGCGACGATGCCGCAGGCGAATGCCTCGATAAATCAGCCAGGGTAATGGGGCTTAATTACCCGGGCGGTGTTAATTTAGATAAAATTGCCACAGTGGCCGATACAGCAAAATACCCTTTGCCAACGCCAAAACTTTCGGGTAACGAGTTCGATTTTAGTTTTTCGGGTCTTAAAACAGCCGTGATAAACACGGTGCATAATGCCGTACAGAAGGGGCAGGAAATTGATGTTCCGGTGCTTTCGGCTGCCATAAGGCAAAAGGTTTGCGATATTTTAATAGAAAAAACCTTGCTTGCAGCAAAACTAAAGGGTTACACACAAATTGCCCTTGCGGGCGGTGTTTCGGCCAACAGTGAACTGCGCGAGAGGATGCAAAAAGAGTGCCAAAACAACGGCTTTAACCTTTATTACCCACCGCTTGAATATTGTGGCGATAATGCCGCCATGGTGGGCGTTCAGGCATATTACGAATATAAAAGCGGGAATATTGGGGATTCCTCTTTAAATGCGGTGGCAACTATGCCAATTAATTACAGATAGGAATGGTGGCAATGCAGGAAAATTTGTTTTTAGTTGTTAATCCAAAATCGGGCACTGGCAAAATAAAATCAGAACTTTTAAAGGTCTGCAACACATTAACCCGTGGTGGATATAGCGTAACCGTTTACCCCACCTCTAAAAAGGGCGATGCAACCGCTGCGGTGGCCAATTTAGGCAGTAATTACAGCACCATAGTTTGTTGCGGTGGCGACGGCACCTTAAACGAGGTTATAACCGGCGTCCAACAAAACAAAAACAATTACAATATTGGCTATATACCGTCTGGCACATTAAATGAGTGGTCTTCGGGGCTTAAAATATCTAAAAACATAGCCACCGCCGCAGCCGATGTTATTTCAGGCCGCCGCGAAGCGCTCGATATTGGAAAATTTGGCCCTAATAATTATTTTTGCTACACAGCCTCTTTCGGTGCTTTCACTCAGGCTTCTTATTCTGCCCCGCAAGATGTTAAAAATGTTATAGGCCAACTCGCCTATGTTTTAGAGGGTGTTAAAAGCCTTGGAAACATAAAGCCAATTCACTTAAAAATTCAGTCGGATACCGATGTTTACGAAGGCGACTATTTATTTGGCGCTGTTTCTAACTCAATGTCGGTGGGCGGCATTATAAAATTGCACAATGCAGGCGTTGTGTTAAACGACGGTCTTTTCGAGGTAGTGTTAATTGAAAACCCCGATTCCTTGGCCGATTTAAACGATATTATTGATGCCATTGCCACCAAAAAGTTCAACAGAAAGTGCATTAAGCAGTTTAAAACAAGCAAACTTATTGTGGAATCGGGCCGTAAAACCGATTGGACGCTCGACGGAGAACACGTTGTGGCCGACCGCATTACCGAAATAACCAATTTAAACAAGGCTGTTAATTTTATAATTCCGTAAAATAATTGTTGTTATAAAATGCAAAAAACTGTATAATATTTTTTGGATAAATTCATTTAAAGGGGATTTTAAAATGTTTACAAGAGATATTGGAATAGATTTAGGCACCGCCAATACCTTAATGTGCATAAAAGGCAAGGGTATTGTAATGCGCGAGCCTTCGGTTGTGGCATACGATGTTAGAAACGATGCCGTAAGGGCTGTGGGAACCGAAGCCAAAAATATGATTGGCCGCACACCCGGCTCCATTGTGGCCGTTCGCCCACTTAAAGAGGGCGTTATTGCCGACTTTGATGTTACCGCCGCAATGCTTAAAAGATTTATAAGACAGGCACTTAAAGGCTCGTTTTTTTCAAGGGTGCGTGTGGTCATTTGCACACCTTCGGGCGTTACCGAGGTTGAAAGCCGCGCTGTTTACGACGCTGCAAAACAGGCCGGTGCGACCGAGGTTGATTTGGTTGAAGAACCAATGGCCGCTGCCGTTGGAGCGGGCTTACCCGTAATGGATGCCGCCGGCAGCATGGTGGTAGATATTGGCGGTGGCACCAGTGAAGTTGCTGTAATTTCACTCGGTGATATTGTAACAGCACAGTCCATTAGAATAGCAGGCGACAATTTAGACGAAGCCATTATTAACTACATTAGAAAAAAACATAACCTTTTAATAGGCGAACGCACAGCCGAACAAATTAAAATAGAAATCGGTTCAGCCTTGCCATATGAAGGTGAAAAATCCATAGAAATTAAGGGCCGCAACCTTGTTGACGGTCTGCCTAAAAATGTAATAATCTCGGCGGCCGAGGTGCGCGAGGCCATAACCGAACCGGTCATGAAAATTGTGGATGCCATTAGGGCAACGCTGGAAAAAACCCCACCGGAATTATCGGCCGATATTATTGATACCGGCATTACCTTAACGGGCGGCGGCGCATTGCTAAGGGGCTTTTCACAACTGGTGGCCGACGAAATCGGTATGCCCGTAACAGTGGCAGCCAATCCGCTTGATTGTGTTGTTTTAGGCACATTAAAAAGGCTTGAAGGCATTGGTGGATTCAACAATTACACATTTAAGCGCGGGGCAAGATTCCGTTAAATATTTTAAGAAAGGGTATTTAAAATGCGTTTTTTCTTTAAAAGCCGTAAATTTAAAATAGCCGCCACAGTGGTGTCGGTGTTGCTTGTGCTTTCCATATTAGCGCACATAGCAGGCGGAATATTATCGCCTCAATCCGACCTATTGGGCACCCTTGTTGCGCCTTTTCAAAAAATTGCCACAAATATATCCAACAGCGTAACCGATTTATTCCAAAAATTTGAAAGCAACGAACAATTAATTTTGCAAAACGCAGCGCTTCAAAGCGAAATTAATAAACTTAATGAAAAAATAGCAGATTACGATGTTTTAAAAAACGAAAACGATTTTTATAAAAATTATCTCGAAATAAAAAGCATTAACCCCGATTTTAAGTTTTCAAACGCCGTTATAATCTCGCGCGATACTACCGATTCTTTTGGTGGATTTACCATAAATTGCGGCTCGTTAAGCGGCATAAAACAATACGACCCCGTTATTACCGAAGCGGGCTTGGTTGGTTATGTTTCGCAGGTGGGGTTAACATCTTCTAAAGTAACCACCGTTTTAAGTCCAAACATTTCGGTTGGCGTAACCGACAGCCGCACGGGAGACGCCGGCATTGTTACAGGCTCGGTGGATGTTATAGCGAATGGACATACCAAAATGAACAACCTGCAAAGAGCCTCGGCCGTAGCGGTGGGCGACTATATTGTAACGGCCGGCGGCGGAGTTTTTCCAAGCGGAATTTTGGTGGGTAAAATCACAAATATTGCCAAAGAGCAATATTCTTCGGCGCTTTATGCCGAGTTAGAACCATTTGTAAAAATTTCCGAAATCCGTCAGGTTATGGTTATTACTGATTTTGCAGGCAAAAATATTATAAATATGCCAAGCGGGGAATAAAGAATGAACAATAAAACAAAAACTTTTTGGCCCGCAACTGCATATGTAATAATGTTTATAATAATGTATTTTTTAACCTATACATCGGTTTTGCCTTTAAAAATAGGCAATTCGGCACCAATGCCGCTTATAGCGGGCGTTGTGGCGGTGGCATTTTTTTACGGCGAATGGTTGGGTTTTACTGCCGGGTTAATAACCGGCATTTTTGCCGATGCCGTGGCAGCCAATACCGTGTGTTTTAACATGGTAACACTAATGCTCATAGGTGTTGCAGTGGGGCTTTTGGTTAATAAATACCTAAACAAAAATATATATTCAGCCCTGCTTTTAGCGGCAGTTTCGGCAATGGCATACTTTTTTGTGCATTGGCTTATTTTTAACGCCGCAAGCGGTGGCAATGTTATAACACATTTTTTGCTTTATTATTTTCCCTCGGCAATATATTCAGCATTATTCATTTTTCCGGCCTATTTACCGGGCAGATATTTAAAATAAAAGAAAGGCAGGGTTAAAGGTGCCGTTTAAAAAAGAAAAACAACCTTTTATAAAGGTTTTAAGCATAATTTTAGTGGTTGTAGTGGTGCTTTATGCGGCGCGCATATTTTCCCTGCAAATTATAAATGCCAAAGAATACAACACGGCAGCCGCAGGCATAGTTAACAGAACTTCGGTTATAAAGGCTTCGCGCGGCGAAATTTTAGATTCTTCGGGCCGCAAAATCGCCGCCAACCGCGATGGTTATGACATTGTGCTTAACAGCGCCTATTTAAATAAATCGCAACAAAACAGCATAATTTTAGAGCTTATAAACCTTTGCAACCAACACGGCTGCGCATATATAGACAAATTACCCCTAAACATTACGGGTGGTTTCCAGTTTACCGATGATGCTTCGGCCGTGGCAAAGCTTAAAAAAACCTTGGGCCTGGCCGATTATGCCACCCCAGAAAACTGCTTTGACCGTTTAGTAACAAGGTATAATTTAGAACAATATAACAACGAAACGCGCAGGCAAATCATGGGCGTTAGGTATTCTATGGAAATTGCCGCCTTTTCAATAGCGGCGCCCTACACCTTTGCCGAAGATATCAGCAGTTCGTTAATGTTAGTTATTGCCGAAGCCGGCTATATTCTAAACGGTGTTTCGGTTGAAATTACACCCTACCGTGAATATGCCGTTACCGATTTGGCTCCACACATAATTGGTTCTATTGGCCCTATTTACGAAGAAGAGTGGCAAAAATATAAAGAAAAGGGCTATTCTTATAACGATAAAATCGGCAAAAGCGGCATAGAGGCTTGGGCCGAAGAATATTTACATGGCACCGACGGCGAAATAACTTACAAGGTAGATTCTAAAGGCAAAATTTTAGAAAAAAAAGTAACCAAGGCGCCAATAAATGGCAAAACGGTTGTTTTAACAATTGATAAAACGGTGCAAACAGTGGCACAAGAAGTGCTTAAAAGCACTATTAAAGAAATGCAGTCTAAGGGCGGCAGCGTAACGGGTGGTTCGGTTGTTGTAACCGACATTAAAAACGGGGCCATTTTAACCTCGGCCAACTATCCATCTTACGATATGTCTACAATGTCTAAAGAATATAATAATTTGCTTGCCAACCCACATAAACCCCTTTTAGACCGAGCCTTCCAGGGTGTTTACCCAATTGGTTCCACAATGAAACCAATTGTGGCGGTAGCAGCAATGCAAAACGGAAAATATAATTATGGCGAAACCATTAAATGCGTTAGAACCTACGATTATTTTGACGATTATAAACCCGAGTGTATGCACTATCACGGCTCAATTAATTTAAAAACAGCGCTTTCAAAATCTTGTAACTATTTCTTTTTTGAAATTGGCAGGCGAGTTGGCATAAATTCGCTTAACAGTTATTTGAAAGATTTTGGCTTGGGCGTTAAAACCGGCGTAGAGGTTAACGATTCCGCCGGCATATTAACCGAATATAAAAACGATTCGGGCAACACAATTCAGGTGGCAATAGGTCAACTTAATGCCTTTACGCCGCTGCAACTTTCAAATTACACAGCAACCCTTGCAAACGGCGGAACACGCTATAAAGCAACACTTATAAACAGTGTAGTGGCCTATGATTTTAAAGAAACTTATCTTACCAATCAAGCACAAGTGGTTGAAAGTGTTAACATTAGCCCCGAAATTTTAGCAGCGGTTAAAGAAGGTATGTTGTCGGTTACGGTTGATGGTACAGGTAGCGCCGTATTTGCCGATTACCCAATAAAAGTTGGCGGTAAAACAGGTACATCTCAAACCAATTCAGGTGCCGACCACAGCGTATTTATTGCGTTTGCCCCGTTTGATAATCCCGAAATAGCGGTTTCGGTTGTGTTAGAGCACGGCAGTTCAACTTTTGGTGTTACTTCGGTGGCAAAAGCAGTGCTCGATAGCTACTTCTTCCCCGAGGAAGAAAAAAATGTTGATATTATACCTAATACATTGCTACAATAATTGACAAACAAGTGTAATTTGTGATATATTTAATAATAAAAATTTAGGAGTGGTAAGGATGAATATTGCTTTAATAGCACATGATGCGAAAAAAGAATTAATGGTGCAATTTTGTATTGCATATTGCGGTATTTTAAGCAAGCATACATTACTTGCTACCGGAACAACCGGAAAATTGGTTTCCGAGGCCACCGGGCTCGATATCGTTAGGTTCCTTGGTGGTTCACAAGGCGGTTCACAACAAATAGCTTCACGCATAGCGTGTGATGAAATAGATTTATTACTGTTATTTCGCGACCCCCTTAAACCAAAGCCCAACGAGCCTGACGAGAATGTTTTGCTTCGCCTTTGCGATGTTCACAATATTCCCGTTGCAACCAATATTGCCACGGCCGAAATGCTTATACATGGCCTTGAAAGAGGCGACCTTGATTGGCGCGATATAATCCGCAAAGAAAAATAAGCGACTGTCCGGTCTGAAAAGACCGGACTTATAATTGTTGGAGGGAAATTATGGCAGAAATTATAAGGGCTATAAAAGGCACACAAGATGTTTTGCCTCAAGATGTTCATAAATGGCAGTTTTTAGAGGGTGAAATGTTAAAAACCGCCGAGCTTTACGGATATAAGGAAATCAGAATACCCGTTTTCGAACATACCGAGGTTTTCTCGCGCGGAGTGGGCGATACTACCGATGTTGTTCAAAAAGAAATGTACACATTTTTAGATAAGGGCGAACGCAGCATAACCCTAAGGCCCGAATTCACGGCAGGTGTTATGCGCAGTGCCATAGAAAACGGCCTTGTAAACGGCGCTTTGCCCGTTAAGGTTTGTTATATTGGCGGTTGCTACCGCTACGAAAAACCACAGGCCGGCAGGCTAAGGGAGTTTCACCAGTTTGGTATTGAGTGCATTGGTGCATCTGCCCCCGGTGCCGATGCCGAGGCAATAGCCTTGGCCGAACACGTGTTAAGCAACATAGGTATAAAAAATTTATCGCTTCAAATTAATTCTATTGGTTGTAAAGAATGTCGTAAAAAATATCACGCAGCCCTTAAAGAATATTTTGCACAAAAGGAATCGGAACTTTGTGCTACCTGCCTTGAAAGGCTTAACAAAAACCCAATGCGTATTTTAGATTGCAAAAGCCCTGTTTGCAGCAAAATAGCGGCCGATGCACCCATAATGTTAGATTATTTGTGTGAAGACTGCAGCGAACATTTTGAGCAGGTTAAAAACCACCTGAACGCCGCAGGACTTGAATTCACCGTTAACCCACACATTGTTCGCGGGCTCGATTATTACACCAAAACGGTGTTCGAGTTTGTCTCGAGCGATATTGGCGCTCAATCCACCGTTTGCGGCGGCGGCCGTTATGACGGCCTTGTGGCCGAACTTGGCGGCCCCAGTGTTGAGTGCGTTGGTTTTGCAATGGGTCTTGAGCGTTTAATGCTAACGGCCGAGGCACAAGGTGCCGATTTTCCCGAGCCCAAAACCTGCGATGTTTACTTTGCTTCGTTGGGCGAAAAGGCAACGCTAATGGCAACAAAACTTTGCACCAACCTAAAGCGTGAGGGCTTTGCTGCCCTTTCCGACATTAATGCAAGGGGCTTAAAACCGCAAATGCGTTACGCCAACAAAATTGGCGCAAAATTTACCTGCGTTTTGGGCGATGACGAGGCCTCAAGCGGCAAAATCCGCATTAAAAATATGGCCGACGGCACCGAAACCACCGTTTTGGCCGAAAACATAGTGCCCGAATTTTATAAAATTATTAACGGCTACGCATTAGATAACCTTGCAAATGCTGTTTTATAAATCCCAAGGAGGATTAAAATGAAATTAGATAGAATGGGAAACCAAAAACGAACCGACTATTGCGGCAACCTAAGGCCTGCCGACATTGGCAAAACCGTTGTGCTTACAGGTTGGGCCCAACGCCAAAGAGATTTAGGCGGACTTATATTTATAGATTTGCGCGACCGCACCGGCATTGTTCAGTTAGCGTTTGATGATACCACCGAAAAATCGGTTTTTGAAAAGGCCGTTCAGGTTCGCAGCGAGTTTGTCTTAATGGCCGAGGGCGTAGTTAGGGCACGTTCGGCAATAAATAAAGAAATACCTACTGGCGAAATTGAAATTGAGGTTACAAACCTTAAAATTTTGGGCCGAGCCGAAACCCCACCGTTCGAAATTTTACCCGACACCGCCGCCAAAGAAGACATTCGTTTAAAATACCGTTATTTAGATTTAAGGCGCGCTAATTTGCAAAAAAATATTTTAATGCGCCACAAAATAACCAAGGTTACCCGCGATTATTTTGATGAAAACGGATTTATAGAAATAGAAACACCAACTTTAATAAAATCTACACCCGAAGGCGCCAGAGATTATTTAGTGCCTTCTCGCGTGCACAGCGGCTCGTTTTTTGCTTTACCGCAAAGTCCGCAAATGTACAAGCAGTTACTCATGCTTTCGGGGTTCGACCGCTATATGCAAATTGCCCGTTGCTACCGCGACGAAGACCTGCGAGCCGACCGTCAGCCTGAATTTACTCAAATCGACTTAGAAATGTCGTTTATCGATATGGAGGATATTTTCTCCTTGGCAGAAGGTTATATTTGCCGCCTGTTTAGTGAGGTATTGGGCCAAACTATCGAGCGTCCGTTCCCGCGCTTAACCTACACCTATGCCATGGAAAACTACGGCTCCGACAAACCCGACACCCGCTTTGAAATGAAAATTAAAGATGTGTCAGATATTGTTAAAGACAGCGAATTTTCTGTATTTTCATCGGCCGTAAGTTCGGGCGGTACCGTAAGGGCCATTACAGCCAAAAATGCTGCTGATGTTTACACCCGCAAAGAAATTGATAAACTGACCGAAGAAGCAAAAGGCATTGGTGCCAAAGGCCTGGCCTTTATACGCTGGGTAGAAGACACCCCAACATGCTCGTTTGCTAAATTTATGACCGAAGCCCAAATGGCCGAAATTATTAAAGCAACCGGCGCCCAAAAGGGCGATGTCGTGCTGTTTTGCGCCGACCGCAAAAAAACCGTTCTTTCGGTTTTGGGCGCATTAAGGTTAACCATTGCAAAACGGCTTAATATAATACCAAATACATTCAATTTTTTGTGGATTACCGAATTCCCGTTCTTTGAATATAACGAAGAAACCGGCAATTACGATGCCATGCACCATCCATTTACTTCACCTATGGATGAATGTATTGAATATTTAGATTCCGCACCCGAAAAGGTATTTGCCAAGGCTTACGATTTAGTGCTTAACGGTATTGAACTTTCTTCGGGCTCAATAAGAATTACCGACCCTGAGCTCCAAAACAAAATGTTTAAAGCGCTGGGTCTGTCAGACCAAGAGGCCCACGCAAAATTCGGATTTTTAACCGATGCCTTCCGTTTTGGCGCCCCACCCCACGGTGGAATGGGTATTGGGCTTGACCGTTTAGTAATGCTTATGTGCGGCGCCGACAATTTAAGGGATGTTATTGCATTCCCCAAAATTTCAAACTCCAGCGAGCTTATGTCGGGCGCACCATCTACTGTGGACGAATCACAGCTGAAAGAACTTTCCATTGGAATTATTAAACCGCAAGAATAATGTATATATATAATGTATAGAAACAGGTGGCTTTTAAAGGCCACCTGTTTTGTAATTCTTTTTGAATTTTTACATATAATATATATTGTATAACCTAAAATACGGCGTTAAAACAATAAAAAACGCCTAAAAGCAGGTTATCAAACACCACTTTTGCTTTTTTGGCTATTTTAACGAGCCAATTACCATTTGTTGCCATTTTTACCCCTTAACAAAAAGTTACAAACCTGTAATTATTTTAATTTTTTGCTTTTTGTTGTGCATTATGCACAAAATTACCTGCTTTTTTGGGTTTGACATTTTATCATTTGTTATATATAATGTTGAAGTCGCTTGAAAATAAGTTCGCAAAAACTGTGCGATAATTTTAAAGGAGTTATTTAATGACAGAAAAAATTAAGTATTGTATAGCGCGCCTCGGCTTGACCCGACTAAAGCAAATCGCTTATATGTCGGTAATGCTCATAGCAGTTTTACTTGTTCTTGCTTTTTCGGTTAATAAGATAACTGTTAACGATGGTAGTCGCGTTCAAACGTTATATTCATTAAAATCACAGCCAACCGAGCTTTTAAAAATGGCAACATTAAGCTCGCAAAGCTATAAGGTAACCGAAGTTACCGAAAAGGGAAATAAAATTGACATTTCTTTGAGTTACACCTTGCCTGTTTTTGTAACACTTGGCAACAACACTCAAGAAATAAGTGTTTTAAAAGGTTCAACCGTGTCTTCGGCAATAACCGATGCCGGCATAACACTTGATGAGCACGATATTGTTAATTTACCGCTCGACAGCATTATTGAAGATACTACTTATATTGATGTAGTAGACATTAATTATGTTACAGAAAAATCTTTACTTAGAATCCCTTACACCTCTAAAACCGTTTATTCCAACAAAACCTCGGTTAAATCAATAACAACCGCAGGCCAAGAGGGTGTTAAAGAGGTTGTTAAACTTACAAAAATGGTAAACGGCGTTGCCGAATCAACCGAAACGGTGTCGGAAACAATTGTTAAAGAGGCCGTTCAACAGGTTGTAACGATTGGCACTAAAAAGAAGGTAGAAACCGTTGTAACTGCTAATAATAAGGTGGCTGGCACCATTTCAGTGCTTTCGCCATCCACACCAATAGAACTTGATGCAAACGGCAACCCTGTTACCTACAAGCAACACATAACCGTTCAAGCAACGGCTTATACTGCAGCGCCCGGCAAAAAAGGCGCTTCGGGCGTTGTTGTTAAACCCGGCCACGTGGCCGTTAACACAAACATTTTCCCATATGGCACAAAGTTCTACATTAAATCGTCCGACGGTCGCTACATTTACGGTTATGCCGTAGCAGCCGACACAGGTGGTTTTGTGGCAACTCAGCCCAAAAATTTCGATTTATATTTTTCAAGCGAAGCTGAGTGTACAGCCTTTGGTCGCCGCAATATAGAAGTTTATGTTCTTTATTAAAATTAAAGCGAAACGGTAAAATTTACCGCTTCGCTTTTTTCTTTACA
>JAFSIN010000075.1 GCA_017439765.1 Clostridia bacterium
GATGCCGTTTATGGCCTTTGCGTGCGTGAAAAGTTGTCTAACGTGAACAGACGCTCGGGCGAACTTCATTCTATGTCGGTAAAGTTGGTTAATGCGGTTTCGCAAGCCAAGGCTTTTAAAATCATAGAACCCTGTTTAACCGAGCAGGAATTGGCTGTCTTTAAAAGGGGCCGTAATTTTCACACGGCATCGAGCCCTAAAAATGCAACCAAGGGCGAATACCACACAGCAACGGGGTTAGAGGCCTTGTTTGGTTACTTGCATTTGTCGGGTCAAAGTGGCAGAATTAAAGAATTATTTGATAAAATATGGGAAAACTTTGTAAAGGAACTCTAAAAAACAGGGGAATGCTTTATGAAGTTGATAAAAAGCGGATATTTGATAGATGTACTTTATTGGGTAGTGGGTTGCGCTGTGTATTCGGTGGCGGTAACCATGTTTTTAACACCCAACCAAATTTCTCCGGGCGGGTTTACGGGCATATCCACAATTGTGAATGCCCTGACACGCATTCCTTCGGGTACCGTGTTGTTGGCGCTTAACATACCGCTTTTAATAATAGAATATAAAAAATTCGGCGGCGGTTTTATAATTAAAACTGTCGCCGCTACTTTTATATTATCCATTACCCTTAATATTGCCGAAACTGTTTTACCGCAATATAAAATAGAGCCCATTTTGGCATCGGTTTTTGGTGGCGTAATATCGGGTTTTGGGTTAAGCCTTATTTTGTTGCGAGGCGCCACAACCGGCGGGGTTGATGTTATTGCAATGTTAATAAATAACCGACACAAGCATTTTTCTATTGGCCGTGTTGTAATGTTTTTTGACTTTGGGGTTGTGCTTTTTGCCGTTTTTGCCTATGGAAATATTGAAAGTGCGCTTTATTCGTTAATAGCAATTTATGCGGCATCTAAAATAATTGATTATATGTTATATGGCGCCGACCGAGGTAAACTTTTGTTTATAATAAGTGAAAATGCGGGTAGTATTTCAGCCAAAATTGCTGAGCGTTTAAGGCGGGGCACAACCATTTTAAACGCTCGTGGCGGTTACACAAATAACCCGCAAAAAATGCTTGTTTGCGCAGTAAGGGTGCATGAGGCTGCCGAGCTTCATAAAATTGTGCTTGAAATCGACCCCAAAGCCTTTATTATGGTGGCCGATGCCGGTGAAATAATAGGCGAGGGCTTTAAAAAATAATGGGTTGATTTTTTGAGAATGAGTTGGTAAAATTATATTATAAATTTTATTGGGGGGGTAACTAAATGAAACAGCTTGTTAATATAAAAAAATTAAAACCAAACGCTATAATACCAACCTATGGCTCGCAATATGCCGCAGGGGCCGACCTTTATGCCGCACTGGAAAACGATGTTACTATAAATTCGGGCGAAACATTATTAATACCCACCGGCATAAGTTTGGAAATTCCCGTTGGTTTTGCCGGACTTATTTATGCCCGCAGTGGCATAGCTTCTAAAAGGGGTTTAGCCCCCGCTAACAAGGTTGGCGTTGTAGATTCCGATTACAGAGGCGAGGTTATGGTGGCTTTGCACAACCATTCTAACGCACCGCAAACCGTTGCCAAAAATGAGCGCATTGCACAACTTGTTATTGCGCCATTTTTAACTGCCGAGTTTAACGAGGTGGCAGAACTCGATTCCACCGAGCGTGGCGCGGGCGGATTTGGTTCTACAGGCACAAAATAAGGTTATTACCAATTGCTTTTCAAGAGGTTTTATAATGTATTTTGATGAACTGAAAATCGGCATGACGGTGGATACTGCCCCTGCCGTTATTAAAAAAGAAAAAATGATGTCTTTTGCCCGCGATTATGATAATATTCCCCTGCATACCGATGAAGAATATGCCAAAACTACGCCGTTTGGCAATTTGGTTGCCCCGGGGGTAATGACCTTTATGTCGGTTTGGGCAAAATACCTTGAGGTAGATTTTTTTGGCAAAGAATTGCTTGTAGGCAAATCCACAAAAATTGAATGGTTAAAACCTGTGTTCTCGGGCGATGTGTTAACAGGCACGGCAACCATAACAAACCTTGTTAAACGCAGCGCTA
>JAFSIN010000076.1 GCA_017439765.1 Clostridia bacterium
AAGCCAAAAGCCATATTGTCGAAAACCGACATGTGTGGGTAAAGAGCATAGTTTTGGAAAACCATGGCGATGTCACGGTCTTTTGGGGCAACGTCGTTAACAAGACGGTCGCCAATATAAATTTCACCATCTGAAATTTCTTCAAGGCCGGCAACCATTCTTAAAGTTGTGGATTTACCGCAACCGGAAGGGCCAACCAAAATGATAAATTCTTTATCTTTGATTTCCAGATTGAAATCCGAAACGGCTACAACGCCACCCGGATACCTTTTGTAAACATTACGAAGTGATAAACTTGCCATAATATAAATTGACCTCCTAAAAAATAGCAATCATTTTTCTGCGCTATATTATTATACCAAATAAGGCAAAAAATTGCTATTGTTATTTTCTACAATATTAAACAATACAAATTGTGAATTAATTACAATAATTATTAAGAATCCGTTAATTTAAGGGTTTTTTCGAGGATTTCATTGCTGGTTAATTCAACGCATTCGCCCTCTTTTAAATTACCGGGCAATGCAAGTTGGCCGATGCTTAAACGGTGCAACTTAACAACACCTAACCCGATTACGCCAAACATACGCTTAACCTGGTGGTATTTACCCTCGGTAATGGTAACATGGGCAACTGTTTTATTTATAATTTCAAGCTTGGCCGGCCTGCATTTTGTTCCATCGACCAAAATTATTCCTTCTTCAAAACTTTTAATGGCGCTTTTTGGGATTTCGCCATCTAATAAAACCCTATAACATTTTTCGACACAATTGTTTGGCGATATTACTTTATGTGCAAATTCACCATCGTTAGTAATAATTAAAAGACCGGTTGTGTCGCGGTCGAGTCTGCCAACCGGAAATAAATCTAAATGTTTATATTCTTCAGGCACTAAATCGACCACTGTTTTTCGAGTTTTATCGGCCGAGGCCGAAATTATACCCGATGGTTTATTAATAACCAAATAAACTTTTTTAAAATTTCTTACTGCCTTGCCGTTAATTAAAACTTCATCTGATTCGGGGTTAATTTTCTCATCCCCTGCTCTTACTTTAGTGCCATTAACTGTAACATTAGAGCGTCTTAAGGCTGTTTTTATTTCACTGCGTGAGAACGGGGTATTATTCGACAAAAACTTATCTAACCTAACTTTTTCCATATTCAACAAGCGGCAGCATATATCCGTTAAGTTCGCTTGACGATATATCGCCGCCAATAATTTCACCATCCAGCACAATTATGTTAACAAATGCATTGTTTAATTCTTTTGGCGAATTAATTACATACCTATACACAACGGCGTTTTTACCTAAATGATTTTTTAGGTTAAACCCTGCTTTTATTTGTGTATCATTATAATTTTCGTACACTTTATTAAATTGTTGTGGTATTAATATTTCTTTTTGTTCAAAAACATCTTCGTTAACACTAATACCTAAACTTTTAATAAAATTTATACGAGCATTATTATCGACTCCTGAAATTGAATCGTACCCTGATTTACAAGATAAAAATTCAACTAAAATGATAAAAAGTAAAGCGACTATCAAAAAAACACATAAT
>JAFSIN010000077.1 GCA_017439765.1 Clostridia bacterium
AAAAGTGCCGACGCCCTATATTGTGGCTTAACTAAATAAAAAGTTCCTAAAAAAGTTGCTGCTGCAAAAACAACGGCAGCTAAAGCAACGGCCCACAACTTGCGTAATATGGCCTTAAAAATTCTGCGAAGGTCAATAGTTTCTTCATTATTAATAATGCTTCCTTGGGTATTATTCATAAACTCATAACTCCTAAAAAACGTGATATAAGCATACCACTTCATATTAATATATACATATATAATTTACCACACAATTACCTAATTGTCAACAAATCTTATAACAAATTTAGTTGAATTTGCAAAAAAACAGGGTGCTGGAACACCCTGTTTTTTAATTAATGTTTATTTTCATAATATAACCGTCGCCATATATGGCAGAAGGGCAAATATGTTGTGGTATTGTTGAGCCTTTAGCCTTGCCTGTACCATTAATTTCATTATAAAAATATTCATGTTCGTGGCCGGCAAAAACGCCTTTAATAATATCCGCATTATCGGTTATAAGGCTATATACCCTGCTTGTTAAATCGTCGGTTGCATTAACGCCGCCACAAGAATTTGCATTGCTGTGCTCAAGCGTTGGTATTAATAAACCATTTGTAATATCACTGGTTCCGTTAGAAATTGGAATATGTTGGAATATAAGCACCGGCACTTTATCTTTTCGGGCTTTTTCTAAATCGGCCTTTAAGTTAGTATATATTTCCTCTTGTCTATAGCGAGCTGTAGAATTGTCTAAAGCCACAACCATAACCGCATTTTTGCCATTTTTGTTTGTAACAACATCACTTTGGTAATGAATATTATTAGGCCAATATTTTTGCAACCATTTATAATTTTCAGATGTAGGAACAGCGTCGTCCACAACGCCTTCCATTGTTTTAGTGGCTTCGTGGTTGCCAAGTGTAGCAAAAATTTTAGAGGCTTTGTTTGAATATATGCCAACATTGGTGTTACAATCGAACATTAATCGTTTAGTAATTTGCAAACATCCATGTGAAAGATAATCCATCATATCGCCCGTTAAAATGGTTTTGTCAGCAAAAGAAGCAAAATTCATGCCATAAATTGTTTTTTGTGCCGATGCTCCTTCACAACACCAAATTCTGTTTTCGTAGGTGCTCATAACCGCCTCGTTAGCCTCTCCAAAATCTCGGTTATTAGCGTAATTAATATGATTATCGGTTAGTTGGACAATGCTTGTGGGCAATGAATCTTCGCCTTTTTTGCTGTATTTTGAATACCAATCTATAGTGAATTCTGAAACTATAACATTATTGTATAACCTGTAAATTTCAAGGTTAGGAACATTTAATGCGCTTAAAACTACGCCTTTTTTATTATCTTGGTATAAAAGTTTATTAAATTCTGCTTTGCGTTCGTTTTCCACATAATTAATTACCGAAAGCACACCTTGATTTTGGGCATATTGAGCATTATTGGCAGCCTCTAAAGCAGTTTTATAATAGTTAGTTTGCAGATAATTCGAATAAGCCACCTGCTCTATTCCGTTAATATCGTAATACCTAATATAGCCCTGTGCACCGTAAAAACGATAATATTTATCATTAGAAATGTTATTAACACAGGCAGTATATAATATACTGTCTTGATTTTTACCATATATTTTTTCTGCCTTAACGGCCAGCGGTGTACCTAAAATTGCGTCATCGTTATAGGTGAATTCGCCCCTTTCACGCTCGGTATTGGCATAACCCCTTATTGTATGGCCGTGGTTGCTGTAAATAACCTCTCCATACACTAAATCTTTGCCGTGCGAATATTCTGTCGGCATTAAAAGGGTTCCGTAATCAATAATATTGTCGGCTCCTAATTTTTCAAACATTGAATTGTTTTGGCAAACAATAAATCTAATGCCATCAGGCTGGTTATTGTTGAAACGCATTTCGGCATTTTTAATATAAAAATCGCCGTTTAATTGATTATTATATTGGTTATAAACCGCCTTAAGCGATTCTCCACCCCTTAAAATTAAATTCTTTTTAGGAATTGTTCCGTCTGAATACTGCCAACCTAAAAACGCATAGGCGGACTCGTCGTCTTCTTTAAAAGTATGAGGTTCTTTGGTTAAATCTATGGGGGTGTTTCTAAAGGCATAAATTTCGGTACCGGTGTTTATATAACCCTTTTCTAATGAGTCGGCAAAATACACATTGTACCTGCCGGCAGGAACCGTTAAGTAGCCGTTATCAGATACAGTAACACTACCCTGCTCATCAACCGCTACAGCAACAGCGGGCCCGTTAACAACCTTAAATGTGCCGGCGGTTTCAGTAACATCTAAAAACACACCGTTAAATTTGTGAGTTTTTAAATTCCAACAATTATTGCTAAATTTGCTTATATCTTCGTTGCCGTTTACAACACCCTCACTATTTCTAATAATTTGTAAAGCACCATTAATAACGGGCATATTACCATCTATTTTAACGGTTAGTTTTGCGGATTCATTAACAATTATATTCACATTTTTATTAAAGGTATTATTATGTTCCAAACTGCCCGAACCTAAACAAACAGGGCCTGCTATTGCAGAATTTACATAAACATTTATATCTTCGTTAAAGGTGTCTTCAGCAAAATAAGAACCAATGCGAATATTGTTGTTACTACTTTGCGCATCATAAATACTGTTAATATTAATCACACCTTTTTTATGCTCGGATTTTTCCAAACTGTTTCCTGTATTTATTTTAAAACCTTTGTTTTGTTCGCCGCTAACAAACAAACCATTCCAACCCGAATCAAACTGCAAGGCATTATATTCGGTGTTGGCGGTAAATTCCAAATTATTACCATTGGCCGAAATACTGCTTTCGTGGTTCTGCATTGAAAGTAAAATAACATCATCGAAAACAGTGGGACCTAAAATGTCCATATCGTTTATAGTACCAATACTGTCGCCTGCTGCTAAATAATTTTTTGAAGTATTAGAGTTTTGGTAACTTTTAATTATAATTTTTGCAGTGTGTGGTTTGTTTTCGGTGTCGGCCGCAGTCTCCCACGGGGTAAAGCCGCTAACGGTAGTGTTCTTTATTGTATCATCGTCTTGCATAATATACACATTAATTGTTTCGTTAGCTGAATGGTTGTCGGCTATAACATTGTTAATTAACCATTTAACCGACTTTGCAGCATATTTAGGCGAAGAGCCATCGCCAATTCCGCCGTTTTTAACCCAATATTCGCCGTAATCGGCTTTAAAGGTAATTTCAATAACACCAGCGTTTTTATAACCCGATAAACTGTAATAATCTTTACCATTTAATTTTTGCAATTCTTGGCCGTTTATATATGGCTTTACGCCAACATAATCGGAATAAACCTTAAATCCTAAAATTTTACTGTTTATATCGTTTTGGGTTTCATAAACCGGCTCGGCAAAGCCTTGGTTAACTAAAATTTTATAAGAATTATCAGTATCTGAATTGTTTTCAAAATTTACATTTTTATTTTCGGCATTGTTTACAATAAACACCGAGTTCACATTGCTTTTAACGGGTTGACTTTTTAAAACAGCATTAGAACTAAAACCGTCGCCGTTTATTACTACCAAACTACCGTTTTCGTGTGTTGGTAACTTTATGCCCGAAAAATTGCCGCCGTTTAAATAATAAACAGAACAGTCTGCATTGTTTAAATCGAGTTCGTCGTTACATATCACGCCATTTTGGCAGGTAATTGTTTTGCTTCCCGAAATAAATTTTAAATCATTACTATTAAATGTAACCTTAATATTTTCAAAATTAAGGTTGCCGTTAAATCCTGACCAATCGCTTCCGGCAAGGTTTAT
>JAFSIN010000078.1 GCA_017439765.1 Clostridia bacterium
CAACTCCGAGGCATCCGTAAGCCAATAAGCCAAAAGTTAAGCCAAATGGAACATAATGTATGTAGACTTACGGAGATTTATATTTTTAAAAAGTTTGGAAAGTGGCTTATTTACTGGGGTTTTGAAGACTTTTGTAGAGTTACGTGAGTTTTACAAATGAAATCCCCACAATGAAACCTCTTGATTAGTTTTCAAACGGACTGTGAAATTCACAGTCCGTTTTTTGTTGCGGTAAAATAATTTTTTCGCCAACAAAACCCTTTTGTGATGCAGTTTTTACAAAATATACTATAATAAGTCAATAAAAGTTATTGCAAAATCGATTGATTTTTTGTTAATTTTGTGCTAAAATACAATGGATAATAGGCTAATCATATGTTGTGTTATATATAAAGTAATAAAGGCATATTTTAAAAAGAGGAAGATTGTCATATGAAGAAAACGCTTAATATTATTAAAAATGTGCTTATGTGGGCTTTAGTGGCAGTGGCAGTTTTTATGATGATTTTTACAATTGTGTCGGCTTCAACCTTTAATCGTAACGACCGCAACCTATTTGGTTACAAAGCATATATTGTTGCATCCGATTCAATGAGTAAATCTGAGCTCAACGCCACTGACAAGGTGCATTTTAATGCAGGGGATTTAATTTTTGTAAAATATGTTAATCCTGAAACATTAAAAGTTGGCGATATTATTACATATCAATCCCAAGATGGCGAAAATTTTGGCAAAACCATTACCCACAAAATTCGCACAATCACAACCGATGCCGAAGGCAATCCGAGTTTTATCACCTATGGTACCAATACCGGCACAAATGACACGGTAATAGTAACATACCCATACATTTTAGGCAAATATCAAGGCAAGTCGGCATGGCTTGGGCATTTCTTTACTTTTCTTAAAACAACAGTGGGTTATATTGTTTGCATATTTATTCCCTTTACATTGCTAATTTTATATCACGGCATTAATTGCATTAAATTATTCCGCCGCTATAAAAACGAGCAGATGGAGCAAATGCAGGCCGAAAAAGATAAGTTAATGGCCGAACGCGAAGAAAACGCCAAAATGCTGGCAGAGTTGCAGGCGTTAAAAGCACAATTAACACAAAATAATTCGCAAGATACCACCCCGCCGGCCGAAGAGGTAACCGAACCTGCAAATAAATAGTATTCATTAAAACAAAGGAGGGAAAGCCTGTGAAGAAAATTAAAGCAAGCCTTTTAATTGTTGCTATATGCGCTGTTGTTGTAACATTTTTTTCACAAGGTACCCTTGCATATTATTCAACCGTGGGCACAGCAACAAATGTTGTTACCTCGGGTAAAATTAAACTTGTAATTCACGAAACCACCGGCGATGATACCCCGTTTCCGCAAGAGGGTATATACATAATTCCGGGGCAAATTGTTTCTAAGCGTGTGAATATTGAAAACGCTTGCGACCACCCGTTTTATTTGCGTGTAAAATTGGTAAACGGCATTAATTCGCAAGAATTATCGGCACAGGATTGCTTTAACATTAACCTTAACAATAACGCCTGGACATTGCAAGATGATGGTTTTATTTATTACAACAAAGTTCTTAACCCTGGCGAAAAAACGCCATATGTTTTCACCGAAGTTGAAATTGTTGGCGAAAAGGTTAATACCGACTATATTGGTAAAGCCCTTACGCTAACCGTTAATGCCTATGCCGTGCAACAAGAAAACAACCCTGCCGAGCACCCATGGCTTGCGGTTGGTTGGCCAACCGAGGAGGTGGCCTAATGAAACGCTTTTTAACGGTGTTTTTGGTGGCGGTCTTGGTTGTTTCATTCTCGCTGACGGCGGTGGCCGAGGGCGGCTCGGTTACATATAATGGCCAATCAAAAAATTTTGTTTTTGCTCCCGGCAGCCAATATTCGTTAACCGATTTATTTCCAAATTTTAAAGATGTAATGCCCGGCGACAGCATTACACAAGAAATAACCGTTCGCAACACGCAAAATGTAAAAGTAAAAATTTATATGCGCTCGCTTGGAGCTCAAAACGGCTCGCAAGAGTTTCTTTCGCAGCTTAACCTTAAGGTGCAAAAAAGCCAGGATAATTTAATGCCATATATGTTCGATGCCGCAGCCGACCAAACCGCAGACCTAACAAATTGGGTTTGTCTTGGCACACTGTATTCGGGCGGCGAGGTTAATTTAAATGTTATTTTAAATGTTCCAACAACATTAAAAAATGATTATAAAGATTTAATAGGTTATATTGATTGGCAGTTTATGGTAGAAGAACTGCCAACCGAGCCCGGCGACCCACAAGCCCCGCAAACTAATGATAATTCACTTATTGGTTTGTGGTTGGCCTTAATTGTTGGCTCGGCAACCTTAACTATAACAACATTAATTTTAAAACATAAAAGAAAAATTATTTAGTGATTTTTAGTGAAAGGGGTTAGAGCAAATTGAAAATTAAAAAAAGAATACCAACCAAAATTGCTCTAATCACCAGTGTGGTGCTTATTGTTGTTTTAAGTCTGTTTGGCACAAGCGCCTCAATTGCCTGGTTTAAAGATGAAACCCCTGCAGTAGAAAATGTGTTCAACTTTTCTAAGTTCGATATAAAGGTTGAATATAAAAATAGCGCCATGACCGACTATGCTCCCCTTGAAACACAAACCAATGTTTTTTTGGAAGATGCCCTGTATGAGCCTGGTTACACACAGGTTGTTTATTTAAAAGTTACAAACAACGGCAGTGTTAATATGAAATATAAGTTGGCCATAGATTCACGCTCGGTTACAACGGCAATAAGTGTGTTGGGCAACGAAATATATTTGCCAAACCACCTAAAGTATGGCGCACTGTTTGCAGACAGCGAAACAATGCTAAACCGCCAAATTGCCCAAGATAATGCCGTTATAAATATGGCAGAATTAAGGCTAAATTCCTTTACCAAATACGACAGCATTGTGGTTGCCCCGGGGCAAGAAAGATATATAGCGCTTGTGGTTTATATGCCAACAGAGGTTGATAATGTTGCTAACTACCGCGGCGCCACCGCTCCGGCTGTAAATATGGGCCTTACCATATATGCCGAGCAGGCAACAAATTAACAAAGAGGTGGAAAAATGGTTTTAAACAAAACCTTTAATAAAATTTGGAACATAACAACAACCGTAATTGTTGCAATAGTGGTGGTTGTTGCTATAGTTTTAATGGGGTTAAGGTTAATTGGTTTTCAAGCCTACACGGTTCTTTCGGGCAGCATGGAACCTAATTATAGTGCAGGCGACCTGATTTATGTTAAAAGCATAAATCCAAACAAAATTAAGGTTGGCGACGCTATTACCTTTGTTATGAACGAAGAATTAACCGTTGCAACCCACCGTGTTATTAAAATAGATTCACAAAATCAACATTTTTACACCAAGGGCGACGCTAACGACACACCCGATGCTAATCCCGTTCATTTTAACAACCTAATAGGCAAACCAAAATTTGCAATATCGGGCCTTGGCTATGTGTCTAATTGGATTCAAAACCCACCCGGCACATACATAGCCATAACGGTTGGCTTGCTTTTAATTCTTGCTGTGTTTTTGCCCGATTTCTTAAAAAATAAAGAACCCGAAGAACAATCGGCCGCAAACACCCAAGAAATAGCGCAAGAAAAGGCCGAGCTTGAAAAAATACGGGCCGAAATTGTCGCAGCCAAGGCAGAGTTAGAAGAGGCAAAAAACAAAACAGAATAATATTTTGGTCGAATATTTATGTTCAAAAAATATGTTATAACGAACATAAATTTTAGATACATTACGCAAGAAAGGAGGAAATAGGAATGAAAATGACAAAGAAAAAGATTTTTGTGGTGGCTTTAGCCGTTTGCATGGTGGCTATTCTTTCGTTAGGTTCTTTGGCATGGTTTACCGACAGCAATTCGGTAGAAAATACATTCAAAATTGCCGATTCTAACGATAACGCAGAGGATGTATTCAGCATTGATATTTACGAAATGAAAGATACTGATGCCGATGGTATTGGCGACACCAGAACCGACTACGGTATTGTTTTTGGAGACGATAACAATCCGCAAGAGGTTGTTCCGGGCGCAGAATTATGCAAAGAAGCGTATGTTGAAAATACCGGTAAATACGACCAATATGCTCGTGTTAAGGTAACCCTTTCCGACATTCAGACCTGGAAGAGCGTTCTTGGCATTTCTTCACTTACCGAGGCTGTTGACCTTACACAGTTCTTTAAAGTTGACAGTAATTTTGACACAACTTGGTACAGGAACGATGCCGAAATCGTTTACGATGCCACTAACGATACCTTAACCTATGTTTACTACTATAACGGAGTGCTTGCAGCCGATGCAAATGCCGTTTCCTTTATTAATGGTGTAAGTATCCCCGAAGATATGACAAAAGAAGATGTAGTAACAATGGGTGGTAATTTCAAACTTACCTTTGTTGCCGAGGCTATTCAAGCCACCGATTTACTTAGCACCTATGGTACGGTTGAATATGAAAACGCTATAAACTCTTTCAAAGAATTTTAATTTTATGCATTATTTATTAGAACATATAATTTAAAACTATAAAACTATATTTAAGAGGGTTAGAAAAATGTTCAAAATAAAAACAACTAAAAAAGCGTTGTTAGCAAGCGCATTATCTTTAATTTTGTGTTTGGCAATGTTGCTTGGCTCAACATACGCCTGGTTTACAGACAACGTTACAACTGCCGGAAACATCATTCAGTCCGGTACTTTGAACGTCGATTTGGTTGATGTCGATGGAAAATCTATGGAAGGCAAAGTTATTGAGTTTGTAACCGATGGTCGCGCTCAAAGCGAAATTTTCTGGGAGCCCGGCTGTACTTATAAAACAGAACCTGTTTTTGTTGCAAACAAAGGTAATCTTGCTTTCAAATATAAGGTTGGAATTAACGGCATTAACGGCGATACAAAACTTCTTGAAGTTATTGAATGGACCGTAAAAATCGGCGATGCCGAGTATGCTCTTTCATCTTTGCAGGGCGAATTGCTCGCAGGTCAGAAGAGCGAAGCTATCGTTCTTTCCGGCCATATGAAAGAAGAAGCAGGCAACGAATATCAGGGCTTGACTGTTGAGGGCATTTCCATCACTGTATTTGCTACTCAGCTCACCTCTGAAGTTGATAGCTTCAGCGACCAATATGACGCCATGGCAACCGTTGACACCGTTGACGAGTTGAAGGCTGCTCTTGAAGAAAAGAGCGTTAAAATTGTTCTCGGCGCCGACATCGCTCTTGCCGAGGGTATTGTAATTGCAGCCGACCAAGAAGTTGCAATTGATTTGGCCGGTTATACCTTGAGCCATTCTGTAGCATGTACCAAAAGCTACAATATGATTACCAACAACGGTTCTCTTACCATTGAAGACTGTGTTGGTACCGGTAAGATTTCCTTCTCCGACACCGGTGCAGGCGACCCTAATGTTGGTTGGGCTTCCTACACCATCAATAACAGTGGCACATTGACCATTAATGGCGGTACTATTGAGCATTTAGGCACTCAGACCTACAATGCCAATAATGCTATTTTCAATTATACCGGTAAAACTACCATCAATGCCGGTGTTATTTCTGCTCCTTACTCACGTTCTTTAAGAATATGGAATGGCGAAGCAACCATTAACGGCGGTTCTTTTGACGGTCAGGTATGGGCTCAGCCTGTTAAAGCCGAAGGTTGTAAGTTAACCATTAACGGTGGTTCCTTCAAGCCTGCAACCTATGGTAACGACGGTTCTTCCGTTTATGTAACGAACGACACTTACCCTGTGGAAGTTTCTGTTACCGGCGGTAACCTTGCTACCAAACTTGGTATGAAAACGGCAGTTAAATGCGTAACCGGTGGTACTTTCGGCGTAGACCCTTCAAATTTTGTTGCTGTTGGCTATAAGGCTGTTCTTGTAGGCGACAGATATGAGGTTATTAAATACGCAACAGTTGCTTCTACTGCTGTTGAGATGGAAAATGCTCTTAAAAACGGCGAGAACGTTGTGCTTACCGATGACATTGAGTTAACAGGTACTCTTATGACAGACAAAGATGTAGTTATAGACCTTAACGGTAAAACTGTAACAACATCTTCTAACTGTATGTTCCAATCCCAGAGCAATGCGGCTTCCGACATAACTATTACCTCCTCCACAGCAGGAGCCGAGATTAGCATATCAGGAGGCGATACATCGGTACTTTTAGGATATGGTAAAACCGAGATTAACAATGTTACTATCAATGTAACGGGTTGCGATAATTCTTCTCCTAATCCCTTTAAAGTATATGGAGACCTTACCATTGGTGAAGGCACCGTTGTTAATGTTGATTACCTTGGCACCTCGCTTATTAACAATAACGGCGCAGTTAATATCGTTATAGATGGCGCAAAGATTAATGTTGGTACCTTTAAGACAAACGGCACTGCTATAATATCTCTTAACCAAGCTTCTATTCTTGAGCTTAAAAACACAAATGTTAAGATAGATAATTTTGTTCTTTCTGCATTTGGCGGTGATAGCTTGGTTTCAAAAGCAGACGGCGTTACAATTGAAGGTTGCACATTTGATGTTACCGACTCTAACGGAGCAAGCTGCACATTCGAAGCAAAAGACGGAAAATACCGTTTAGTACAGAAATAAAATTTCAGCCACCCACTCCTCACAAGAGGAGTGGGCGGTAACCAAAGGGCTTAAAACTTTTAAACCCTTTGGTTACCGAAATATTAAAGGAGGGTGCAAAATGCAAGAGCCAATAGATAAGCTTTTTTATATTCCAAAGCATAGCCAAGGCCAAATGCGCGAAAAAGCGTTTTTAGCCCGTATTACTGCATCTGTTGGCGCTATTGTTTTGTGCCTTTTAGCAATTGGCTGCACAGCGTATGCCTGGTTTAATGTCAACACTGCCACGGGCCTTAACAAAATACAATCGGCAAGTTACAATTTAACCTGGTCCATAACCGAAACCGACGCCGGCGGCCAAGAACAAACAAGTATTGACACAGGCATTGTGTTAGAAAATAATGCCTTAGCCCCAAAAACCTATAAAATAAATATTAAGCAAACCCAAAACTCAACCGCCACAACAGGTTTTTGTGTTATTAATGTGGATTTTAATAACGATAATATCCCCGATGAAATCTACCATACGGCGCAAATTGGCAAAGATTTAAACGCCCCCGACGGTCAAACGACCGAGCTTAACTTTAATTTAACGCTAAACCAAGCAGCTAAGGTTACATTCAGTTCGCATTGGGGCACATCCAGCGTTTATTCCGGCGTAAATGCAAATTCAACCGTTAAACATATA
The DNA here is from genome assembly GCA_017439765.1 of Clostridia bacterium. Lineage (GTDB taxonomy): Bacteria > Bacillota > Clostridia > Oscillospirales > Acutalibacteraceae > SIG565. The sequence goes on from JAFSIN010000078.1 coordinate 7,340, forward strand.
ACCGACAACACCGTTGTTATAGGTCAAGTTCAACCCGAAATCACTAAAAAAGAACCCGAGGCCACTCCCGAAGAACCCAAAGAATAGCGGTGCATAATAAACTAAACAATTTTAAATAACAAACAAAATAATATATTTAAAAAAAGCAACTAAAAAAGTTGCTTTTTTGCTTGTTTTTTGGGGGCTTTGGGTGTATAATAACTCTCGGTTTTTAGGAGATGAGGTTATGCAAATATTACTTAGTTTGTCGGTTGCGCTTTTTTCGGGCCTAATGCTTTCAAGGCTTGCCAAAAAAGTGAAACTACCTGCCGTTACAGCCTATTTGGTGGCAGGCATTTTAATTGGCCCATATTTGTTGGGCGCTTTAAATGTTAAAGGGCTTGGGTTTACAAGTCTGGACGAAATTAAATCACTTGGAATAGTGAGCGATGTTGCTTTGGGCTTTATTGCCTTTTTAATCGGCAACGAGTTTAGGGCCGAAAGCATTAAAAAAATTGGCAAACAAGCATTTGTTATTGGTGTAATTCAGGCTGTGGCAGCCACTCTGCTTGTAGATGCTGCTTTAATTTCATTGCACTTTATTTTCCCAAGTGTATTATCGCTTCCGGCAGCAATAGTGTTGGGTGCCGTTGCCTCGGCCACAGCGCCTGCCGCAACATTAATGGTTGTTAAGCAATATAAAGCAAAAGGCCCACTAACCCAAATATTATTGCCAATTGTTGCGCTTGACGACGCCGTTGGACTTGTTATATTTGCCGTTTCGTTTGGTGTGGCAAAGGCGTTAATTTCGGGCAAGGTTGATGTTCTTTCGGTTGTGGCCGAACCTCTGTTAGAGGTGGTGTGCTCGGTTATATTGGGCGCCGCAATTGGTTTGGTTTTCAACTTTTTCGAACGCTTTTTCCATTCCCGCTCAAAAAGGCTTGCAATGTCGGTTACATTTGTTTTGCTTAGCGTGGCGCTTTCAATGTTAACATTTAATATTGGCGGGGTGCACATTGCCTTTTCTTCGCTTCTTGTGTGCATGATGTTAGGCACGGTATTTTGCAATGTGTGCGATTTTTCTAACGAACTTATGGACAGAATTGATCGTTGGACCGCACCGATTTTTGTGCTTTTCTTTGTGCTTAGCGGCAGCGAATTAGAACTTTCAATATTCACACAACCGTTGGTTGTGTTTGTGGGCGTGGTTTACATAATATTCCGCTCGGCCGGTAAATATCTTGGCTCGTATTTTAGCGCCAAAAGTGTAAAATGCAACCCCAACATAGTTAAATATTTGGGTATAACGCTGTTGCCGCAGGCCGGTGTTGCTTTGGGAATGGCCATAAAGGCCGAAACCCTTGGCGAAGCAGGAAAATTCGTGGCTAATATAACACTGTTTTCGGTGCTTATATATGAACTTATAGGCCCATATTTAACCAAGGTTGCGCTTACCAAGGCGGGCGAAATTACCCCCGAGGGCAAGGTTAGCGCTCGTGTTAAAGATTAATAAACATAAAAAAAGAACTGAGTTCATTTTGAACTCAGTTCTTTTTTTTAACAATTAATCGCGGCGTTTGTTTTTAAAACCACGGCGTGGGCGGTCGCCCGCAGGTTTTCTTTCGGGAATATCGTCAGCGTCGGGGGCAACCTCGGCACCATTGATTTCAACAAGTGCATCGCGGCGCGAAAGGTTTAATCTGCCTTGGTCATCAATTTCAATAACCTTAACAATAACTTGGTCGCCAACCGAAACGGCATCTTCAACCTTTTCAACACGCTTAACATCTAAGCGGCTTATGTGAACAAGGCCTTCTTTGCCGGGGGCGATTTCTACAAATGCGCCAAAGTTCATAATTCTGGTTACCTTACCGCTGTAAACGGCACCAATTTCGGGGTCGTTTGCAATGGTTTCAACAATCATTTTGGCTTGGTTGGCCTTTTCAATATCTAATGCGGCAATGAACACTCTGCCATCTTCTTCAATGTTGATGGTGCATTCGCATTGCTCTTGAATAGACTGAATAACCTTGCCTTGTTTACCAATAACATCACCGATTTTTTCGGGGTTGATTTGGGTGGAAATCATTTTAGGTGCATATTTAGAAAGTTCTGCCCTTGGCTCTGAAATAACAGGCAACATAATGTCGTCTAAAATATAGTTACGAGCCTTGTTTGTTTTGGCAAAGGCCTCTTTAATAATTTCGGGTGTTAAGCCGTGCACCTTTAAGTCCATTTGAATGGCGGTAATACCTTTTTTGGTACCTGCCACTTTAAAGTCCATATCGCCATAGAAATCTTCTAAACCTTGAATGTCAACCATTGTCATAAAGTCGCCATAAACGCCTTCATCACCGGTAATAAGGCCGCAAGAAATACCGGCAACGGGTGCCTTAATTGGAACACCGGCAGCCATAAGGGCCAAGGTTGAACCGCAAATAGAAGCCTGAGAAGTAGAACCGTTAGATGATAAAACTTCCGACACTACCCTAATTGCATATGGGAATTCGTCAATGCTGGGAAGCACTGGGATTAAAGCACGCTCGGCCAAAGCACCGTGGCCAATTTCACGTCTGCCGGGGCCACGGGAAGGCTTGGTTTCGCCAACCGAATATGAAGGGAAGTTGTAGTGGTGAATATACCTTTTTTCTTTTTCTTCATCAAGGCCGTCTAATTTTTGTGCCTCAGCAACAGATGCTAAAGTTGCAACCGATAAAACTTGGGTTTGACCACGTGTGAACATACCCGAACCGTGTGCACGGGTAAGTAAATCTACCTGTGCGTTAAGCGGACGAATTTCATCAATTCCACGGCCGTCAACTCGCTTTTTGTCGTTCTTAAGCCAGTTTCTAACAACGTGCTTTTGAATTAGATACATAATTTCGTCTAACTTTGCTTCTTTGCCTTCAAACTGTGCATCATATTTTTCGTGAACAGCGTTATAAATAGGCAATAATGCGGCATCGCGTACAAGTTTATCGTCGGTATCTAATGCTTTTTTAACATCCTCTATGCAGAAGTTTTCAATTTCCTCTAAAATAGCGGGGTCTGGGTCGTTAGACTCAAAAGTGAACTTGGGTTTGCCAATCTCGGCCACAATGTCGTTAATAAATTTAACAACCTCGCGGTTAACCTCGTGGCCTGCCATAATGGCATCAAACATAACATCGTCTGGGATTTCTTGGCCTCCGGCCTCAATCATGGCAACTAAATCGGCGGTGGAAGAAACGGTTAAATCGAGTGTTGATTTTTCGCGTTGTTCAAGTGTTGGGTTAATAACAATTTCGTCATCAACAATGCCAACCTTAACGCTCGAAATCGGGCCAGCCCACGGAATGTCCGAAATGGCAATAGCGGCCGAAACGCCAATGGCTGCGGCAACCTCGGGGCTGCAGTCGGGGTCTACCGACATTACGGTAGCAACCACGGTGCAGTCGTTGCGCATATCTTTAGGGAATAATGGGCGAATTGGGCGGTCAATGCAGCGGGAAGCCAAAACAGCCTTGTCCGATGCTTTGCCTTCGCGGCGGGTGAACGAGCCGGGAATGCGACCAACCGAATACATTTTTTCTTCATAATCTACCGAAAGCGGAAAGAAATCTACGCCTTCACGTGCCTTGGCCGAGGCAGTAACGGTGCAAAGCACCTGTGTTTCGCCATATGTTGCTAAAATAGCAGCATTTGCAAGCTGGGCCATTTTGCCGGTTTCTAATTTTAATGGTCTGCCGGCAAGGGTGGTTTCATAAACCTTGTAATTTTCAAACATTTTATTTCCTCCTTTTTGTTTTGAGGTGTTTCCGTTTAGCAATAAATTCACGGCCAAAGGTTTTGACAGTCAATTTACCGCTAAACCACGAAAAACCCCTTTTTTTATGCAACAAGGCAGACCATTTAAGGTCTGCCCAATGCTTAAATTACTTACGAAGACCGAGTTTGCTTACAATTGCACGGTATCTTTCAATATCGTTTTTGCTTAAATAAGCCAAAAGGTTTCTTCTGTGGCCAACCATTTTAAGAAGACCGCGGCGTGAGTGGTGGTCCTTAGCGTGAACCTTTAAGTGAGCAGTAAGCTCGTTAATGCGGTTTGTTAAAAGTGCAATTTGCACCTCGGGCGAACCTGTATCGCCTTCGTGGGTGGCGTAGGTAGCAATGATTTCTTGCTTTTTGTCCTTTAACATTGTTTTCACTCCTTTTTAAAAATTATTCCGTAAACCGAGCAATAGGCCAATAGTGATTCCGAAATTTTTCGGCGGCCGCCTAAAGCACAGTAAGCGGTAGTTTTTGTATTATAACACAATACTTTTAAAATGTAAAGTGTTTTTTAATATTCTTGCTCTGAAAATCCTAACTGGGTGGCTTCGGCTTTGGTTAATTCCTTTTGCTTTTTGGAATATTGTGTTGTTGGAAAAACAACTATAAAGAAAAGCGCAACCAAAAACCAGTGAATATAAACAAGGCCGGTTAAAAGCCAAGCTGCAATTATAGCCACCACCTCAAAAATCAAGAAAATGGCAGTAACTTTTTTTCTTTCTTTTTTAAAGTGTTGTTTTATTTTTTCCTTTTCGGCATTCATTTTTTCTTCGTTCTTTCGCATTTTACTTAACCTCTAAAAGCATTTTCATAATGTTGGGGCCGTGTTCTACAAAAATTTTACTGTCTTTAGCCGTTTGCTCGTTAAAACAGCAAGGCCCGTTTTGTTGGGTGCGGCTGTCATAAAGCAAAAACGGCACAGGCTCGGCCGAGTGGGTTTGGGTTTCAAGCGGGGTGGGGTGGTCGGGCATAATAAGCAACCTGTAGTCCCCCAAAGTGCTTAAAAATTCACACAATTCTTTAACTGCGGTGCTATCAATAATTTCAATGGCCCTAACCTTATTTTCGGCTTCGCCGCGGTGGCCACATTCATCGGGGGCTTCAAAGTGTAAATAAACTAAATCGGCGCCGTTTAAAAATTCTTGCTTGGCGGTCTCTACCTTGCCCGAAAAGTTTGTGTCAATATAACCTGTGGCGCCCGGCACATGCGGCACCTGCATGCCTGAGAGTATGCCAATGCCCTTTAATAAATCCACAGCCGAAATAACCGATGCCTTAACACCGAATTTTTCATTAAAGTTTTGAAGTGCAGGTTTTTTGCCTTCGCCCCAAAGCCAAATGGAGTTAGCCGGTTTTTCGCCGCGTTTTATACGCTCTAAATTAACGGGGTGGTCTTTAAGAATATTGTAACTTTTTTTCATTAAATCTATAAGGGACCGAGCATTTTCATTAGTCGATAAATAACTGCCTATAACCCTGCCGCTAATGTCGTGCGGGGGTGTCATATTACCGAGTTCCACGGTGCCGTTTTTAACAACCAAACAATGCCTGTAAGAAACACCGGCATAAAAACTGTAAATTTGGTTGCCAAGTTCTTTTTCAATAGTCTTTATAAGCTCGGCGGCCTCGGCCGAAGAAATATCGCCGGCGCAATAATCCACCATGGTTTTGTTGTTGTAATCTTCTTCGTCAGACAATGTAACAAGGTTGCACCTTAAAGCAACATCGGTCTCGGTTAAATTAATGCCAATGCTGGCGGCCTCTAACGGAGAGCGACCGGTGTAACATTCGGCCGTGTTATAACCCATTACCGACAAATTAGCAACATCGCTGCCGGGTTTCATGCCATCGGCAACGGTTTTGCACAAACCCACCACCGAATTTTTGGCCAAAAAATCCATTTGTGGCTTTTTGGCTGCTTGCATTGGTGTTTTGCCGTCTAAAATTTTTGGGTTGGCGGTATCTGCCATACCGTCGCACAAAATTACTAAATATTTCATTTAAAAAATTAACCTCTATTCAATAGTTGTTTGCACGGCGCTCATGCCGTGGGAAGTTCGGTAATTATTTAAGCCTTCGCCCACAAGGGCCATTGTTCTGTTATAAGAGGCTTTTGCCTTATCAATTTTAGAGCCTGTAAGGCCAAAGGTTGTCCAATCCGAAACCGAGGTATCTAACGGGGCAATTTCGTAAACCTTTTTGCCGCTTACGGTCTTAAGATTAACCCAGGTGGGCAAAATGTTAACATCGCCTAATGTGATTTTGCCGTTACTCCATTTTTGGAAGGTTACGCCAAAAATCATACCGTCTTCGGTGTGGCCGGTTTTTTGGTTGTCCATGGCTTCTATTCGTTGGTTAGAAACAAAGTTACCTGTTGAATATATGCAAACGGTTTCGTTGCCGTTAACACCCGTTAATGTTTGGAAGGGTTGCACAACGTGTGGGTGGCCGCCCACAATAACATCGGCACCAATATCACTTAACCTTTGGGCAATATCTTTTTGGTGTTTGTTGGGGGTGCGTTGGTATTCGTTGCCCCAATGTATATAATAAATAACGGCCTCGGCACCATCTTGTTTCATTTCGTTAAAGGTGTTAGCAGCGTCGGCATAAAACGCAGGTAAGTTGTTGTAATTAAAACTTTTAATAAGCGGGCTTGCTTCGGCTGTCATTAAGCGGCCGTTAATGGATTTACGGCCGGCAGTGCCCGATTCATTTTCATAGGTGTAGCAAACCATACCTATTTTAATGCCGTTAATATCTTTTACAATATAATCTTTATCGGCAATATTTTCACGGGTTCCAAGGGCATCAATGCCCTTTTTTTTAATTACCTTAACGGTTCTTAACATTCCCTTAGCACCGGTGTCATAGGCGTGGTTGTTAGCCGTAAGCATCATATCCACACCGGCGCTCTTAAAGGCATCTAAAATAGTGTCGGGAATATTAAAAGCGGGGTAGCCGTCGTATTTTCCGGCCTCGGTTCCGCCGCAGGTAACCTCAAGGTTAACCGACATATAATCGAATGCCGACATATAACTTTTAACCTGAGGCACAATGTTTGTAAAATCAAAACTGCCGTCGGACCTTTGTGCGTTCCATAAAATAGGGGTGTGCACAAGAATATCACCGGCCGAGCCAACGCTGGCGGTGGCCACAACATAAGGTTGAGTCAAGGCCTTTTCAAGCAAGGCTTTAATGTTGGCAATTTCTTGCTCGGCAACCAAATTTTTCGCCTTAATTTGCGTTTTGTCGGCGGTTTCGCAGGCGGCAAGCAAGGCATCTTTAGCGGCGGTAAGTTTTTCAACTTCGGCCGCAGGTATTTTACCGCTATGCTCCAATAAAATATTATCAATTTTAGCAATGGTGGCTGCCGCAGTTTCGGCGGGCGAAGAAAAAACAGAAGATGTTTTGCCGCTGCAACTAAAAACCCCAATGGCTATGGTGGCCGCCAAAACTAAGCATATAGCCCCCATTATTAAACGGCGGCGTAAAATCCTTTTTCTGACACGCCTTTTATATTCCCTACTGTGTTCCATATTCACTCCGTAATAAAGTTAAATTTTGTAAGCATTGTCGAAAGAAACAGCCTTTTTGTCAAGCAAATAATATTCGGTGTTTTTCCAACCTGCTTTTTCTTCTAAAAGTTTAAGATTTTCTTCGGTGCCGTCAAAGTCTTTAGTGTTGTCGTTTAATGGGTTTAAATCTTCGGGGAACAAACCAAGGTTACCCGCACTAAAGATTTTATTGTTTTCCACGTTAAGTAAATCGGGCGAGGTAAAGGTTGTAAACATAACATAACGCAAATCGTTAAAGAAAATGTTATTGTTAAGTGAAACATTTTTAATGTCGCAGGTTCTAACGGTACCAACGCCCCAGGTTAAAAATGCGGCATAGCCCCAGTCGCAACGTTGGTGGCTCCAGCCAAGACCTGTGTTTAAAATTATGTTGTTAGAAATTTCAACATTTTTAAGTTGGCCTTTGGGTGCTTCGGGGTTATCAACCACCATCCACAATTCAAATGCGCAGGCGCACCTGTCAAAAAGGTTGTTGTTCCACTTAATATCACGCATTTCGTAAGCCTGATTAGCGGTGGTGTGCATTTGAGATGTAACGGCGGTGTCGTAAATTTGGTGGAAATAGCAGTTTTCAACCACAAAACCTTTACATTCGCCGTAAACCTCGGCGCCGTTGCCAAGACGGGTGGTGTCGTGGCCAAATGGTGGGTTGTTGCAAGCGGCATATGCTTCGGGGAACATACCCGAGCCGCCAAGCCAAGCAAATTCACAATTGCGCACAACATTATTTGTGTGGCCGCAGCTCATGCCATGAACACCGGCATATTTAAAGCAAAGGTTGTCGAAGGTTGCATTGTCGGCCGCAGCAAAAACAGAATACCTAAGCGAAATTTCAATGCTTTCAAAAACTTGGCCGGGGTTACCGTCGGGGCAGTTTAAATAAAGGTGGTCATCAAGCATATCGGGCTTGCCAAAGTAATTGTGGTAAAATTCAAGGTCGCCCTTAATATCTTTAAGGCTGTTAAAGGGACCACGCTCACGGTGAACATATTTGCGGCCGTTAAAGACATCTAACACGCCCATTTGGCTGGTGGCGCCGCGCTGCATATCGCAACGTTCACCGGTCAGGCGGTTTTCACAAATTTTAATTCCCCAAAGTTTGCCACCGTTTATAATAACGCTTCCGGCCTCTTTAACATAGGCAATCATGGGCCTAAAAAGCCAAACGTTTTTAACCATTGTTTCAACCCAGTCGTTAGGGTCAGAGGCATCTATAGAACCGTAAAACTCGGGTTTTTTACCTTCGCCATAGGCCGAGTAGGTTACGCCGTCTTGCGCACGCATTGTGCCGCGCCAAACACAGCCGCGTTTAAACAAAACAACATCGCCGCTGTTTAGTGCGGTGTTGCCAACCTTTTCAATACTGCGCCAGGCAGTTTCGGGGGTTTTGCCGTCGAGCATATCGTTGCCGGACAAAGAATCTACATAATAAGTTGGCCTGTTTTCAGGGTAGCAAGAGGCCGAATTTAAAATTTGCTCTTTGCGGGCTGTGGCCTGTGCTAAAACGTCGTTTATTTGTGCTGTGGTGGCCTTTTTCATAACAATAACCTCCTAAGGCGAAAGCCTTATTATACTTGATTTCATATTAACAGAATTTGCAAATTTATGCAATAGTTTTTTGGACTTTGGAGCATTTTTTTGAAAAAATAAAAAAGTCTTTATTTTTTACAAATTTTATTATAAAATGTAGTTAGAACGGAGGGAGAATATGCCGAACAAAATAAGACTTAAAATAGGTGGAATTGAATATTCCATTACATCGGAAGAAAGCGATGCTTATCTTTTAGGGCTGGGCGCCGAATTAGAGGCTAAAATGGATAATATTATGCAAAAAAGTCCATTTTTATCTACAACCATGGCTGCCGTAATGGCGGCAATGGAATCCCTTGATGAAGCCCATAAAACCAGAACCGAAAACGAAACCCTGCGGCTCGAAATTAAAAGACTGCTGGAAGAAACTGCCTGCGCAAAATTGGATGCCGAAATTGCCAACCGCAAACTGCGCGAGTTATTGGGCGAAAATGAAGAATTTTAAGGTTGAAAACTGCAATGAATAATAAAACACCCGAAATTTTGGCACCTGTTGGCAACAGCGAAATGCTGGTGGCCGCCGTGCGCTCCGGGGCGGATGCCGTATATTTGGGCTTGGACGATTTTAATGCTCGCCGAGGGGCCGAAAATTTTAACAACAACACAATCAAACAGGCTGTCGGGTTTTGCCACACACGTGGCGTTAAGGTTTATTTAGCGCTAAACACGTTGGTGTCCGACAGCGAAATGTTGCCTGCCTTATCGGTTGCCAAATTAGCGGCCGAATGTGGCATAGATGCCGTTATTGTGGCCGATTTAGGCTTGGCCACACTTATAAAAAAGAATTTTAAAGATTTGCCAATACACGCTTCAACTCAACTCTCGGTGCATTCGGAGTCGGCATTGCCATATTTAAAAAATGCAGGTTTCAGCCGTGTTGTTGTCTCGCGTGAGATGGATAGAGCCTCCCTTGCAAATTTTTGCAAAAAAGCCAAAAAGTTTGGCATTGAGGTAGAGGTGTTTGTGCACGGTGCGCTTTGCATGAGTGTTTCGGGGCAGTGCCTGTTAAGTGCTGTTATTGGTGGTCGCAGCGGCAATCGAGGCCTTTGCGCCGGCCCTTGCAGGTTGCCTTTTAATAATGGCGGCAACCAATATGCTTTAAGCCTTAAAGATTTAAGTTTAATAGACTACACCCAAGAGCTTTCAAAAATGGGTGTTGCAAGTTTTAAAATAGAGGGCCGAATGAAACGTCCCGAATATGTTGCGGCCGCCGTGGCCGCCTTTAAAAATGCGGTAAACGGCCAAAACAACAATCAACTTAATGACCTTTTAAATAATGTTTTTTCACGCTCGGGCTTTACAGCGGGTTATTACCTTAACAAAACAGGTTACGAAATGTTTGGAATCCGCACTGCGCAAGATGTTAAGGCATCGGGCGGCGTTTTAAGCAAAATACACTCGCTTTACAGGGCCGAAAACCAAAGTGTGCCCATTACGGCCTCCTTTAGAGCCGCACTTGGCCAAGAAATAAGCCTAACATTAACCGACGGCATAAATAAAGCGGTGGCCAATGGGGGTGTGCCCGAGGCGGCCATTAATAAAGCCACAAACAAAGAAGATGTTTTTAAAAATTTAAACAAATTGGGTTCTACGCCCTATTATTTGCAGGAATGTAACATTTTAATAGATGAAAATTTATTTATACCTGCGGCACTAATTAACGATTTGCGACGTGCGGCTTGCGAGCAGTTAAATGCCCTAAGGTCTGCCATAAAAAACGAGCAATATAACGTTGAAGTGCCTAATTTAGCTGTTAAAAAACAACAAGAAAAACAACAAATTTATTGCCGCTTTCAAAACACAGGCACAATACCTGAAAATTTAAGCGGAATAGATTTAATAGCCCTGCCGCTTGAAGCCGACATTACAGGCTTTAAAGTGCCCGTGGGGGTGAAAACGGCGGTTGAACTGCCCCGCGGAATAGAAAATGAGGACTTTGTTTTAAGACGACTGGCGCTTTTTAAAGAAAACGGCTTTGAATATGCCTTTTGCGGCACATTGGCGGCCAAAGAACTTGCCACACTGGCAGGGTACAAAACAATTGCCGATATTGGTTTTAATGTTTTTAATTCCCACACCGCTGCCGCTTTAGAACAAGATGGTGTAAGTCAAACGGTGTTGTCGCCCGAGCTTACCGCCACACAAATTTCCAACATTAAAACAAGTTTGCCAACCGGCTTTTTTGCTTATGGGCGGCTGCCTTTAATGTTAACAAAAAATTGCCCCGTAAAAACCCAAAACGGTTGCGCCGGTTGCAAAAAAGACAGAACCATTACCGACCGCCTTGGCAAAAATTTTCCTGTTGCCTGTCAAAACGGATTTTCGGTTCTGTATAACTCGGTGCCAATTTGGCTTGCCGACAAAAAATCCGACTTTGCAAAATGCGATTTTATGTATTTGTATTTCACTTTTGAAACAGCCCAAACCGTCAAAAAGGTTATTGCCGCCTACCAAAACGGCGACACCGCCAAAACCGAATATTCGCGCGGTCTCTATTTCAGGGGTGTAAAATAAAAAAGAGAGGTTTGGGGCACACAAAGTGTGTAACCCACTATGACACTTTCAAACCGAAAGTGTCATTTTTATATTAAAAAACAAAGGGAGAACACTTCTTAACAGAGTGTTTCCCTTGAAGCATTCTCTATAGATAAAGTATTGTTTTTATTTTATAAAAAACGGAGACTACCTTGTAAAGAAGTAGTCCCCCTTATGCAAATCATTATTTTTTTCTGCGTTTATGTAAAATATAGTAAACAGGAATGGCTGCAAGCGGGAATAACATTCCTATAAGCATACCTATTTTGAGTCCCAACTGGTCGGGGGTTAAGTTAAGCGAGACTGTGAGGTTTTGCAATACAGGGTTTTGCACCACGCTGTCTGCTGCAACACCCACAAGCTGAGGTACGATCGCAGCACCCATATCGCCGCCTGCCGCCATCAACGCAAACACAACAACCCCGCCCGACTCAAAGCGGTCGGTGGCAATAACGAGTGAACCCGGCCACATCATTGACGCGCAAAAGCCCGTCAGCACACACGCAACAAGACCGACTAGTGCAACATTACTGATTGCCGCAACGAGATAGCAAGCCATCGCACCGATTGCACCAAGGAGCAATACGCGTGTTATGTTCTTGCCGATTTTTGAATAAAGTGTACGTCCAAGGCCGAGTGCCGCGCTAAACATCGCAACACCGAACACATCGCCCCACACCTTGTCAATACCGAGTGCATTTTCAAGGTAGCTCGAACTCCACTGGGCCATGGTGATCTCGGTTGCGCCGCCAAGAAAAATTCCGACAATGCTTGCCCACAGTGCAGGCTTTTTAAAAAGCGAAACAATACCGCTCGATTTTTCGGCATTATGCACACAGGTAATACCCGTTGAGCAAAAAAGAACTGCCGAAATAATTGGAATAATCAAAAACAGCAATACGAATATATTCCAGTTTTGCTTACCAAACGCAAGCAAAAACAGGGTGCTGAGGATTATAACACCAACTGCGCCCCACGCATAGACCGAGTGAAGTCCGCTCGTCTGTCTATCGGGGTCATCTGACGGGATTGATGCAACAATAGGACTTATAAGCACCTCGGCAAGTCCCGCTGCCGCCGAAAAAATGGCAGTGCCTATTGCAATGCCAAGGTATGCATATTGCGGTGCAAGGGTTGGAACTAACGCAAAAATCAAAAAACCTATAATCGTTAAAAACGGCATTGCACGAACAACCATCGGAACATTAAACTTGTGTGAAAAGAAAGAGAAAATAAGGTCAACAGTAAGCTGTGTTGCAAAATTTATAACAACCAAAAGACCGAGAAGTGAATAAGAAACCCCGTAAAGTGAACGGAAGGTTAAAAACAGTATCGGCGAAATGTTGCCCGCAAAAGCCATTGTGATGTTTACAGTGTAGCAGGCAAGCTTTAATAGTTTATAGTTCGTTTTCGTATAATTCACCTACAAATAAAAATCATTATATATGACACTTATAGCACAGTCGTGCTTGTTTTTCAAGTAAAACATTTAGACAAAAATGCTTTGGCTAAACTATTATTAGTATTTTTTCCCTTTACATAGAAAAACGAAGACAACTTCTTAACGAAGTGTCTCCGTTAAACCTCTTTTTTTAATCTAAATCATCGGGCATTTCCCAGTTGTGCCAAATTTCTTGAACATCGTCGTTTTCTTCAAGCATATCTATAAGTTTTGCCATTTTTGTTGCGGCATCGGGGTCATCAATGGTGGTGGTGGTTTGCGGAACATATGCCACCTCGGCCGATAAAAAGCTGTAGCCTGCGGCCTCTAATGCATCGCGCACGGTGCCCATTTCGTTCGGGTCGGTGTCAATTACAAAAATATCTTCTTCGGTTGTAAAATCTTCGGCGCCGGCTTCTAACGCTGCCTCCATAACGGCATCTTCGTCAAGGCCTTCGGCCTCTATGGTAATTTGGCCGCGGCGCTCAAACATAAACATAACCGAGCCTGATTGACCAAGGTTACCGCCGCATTTATCAAAATAGTGGCGCATTTCGCCTGCGGTGCGGTTGCGGTTGTCGGTAAGGGTTTCTACAATAACGGCAACACCGTTTGGTCCGTAACCTTCGTAAACCAATTCTTCATAGTTGGTGGCATCGCCCTCGCCGGCGGCCTTTTTAATAATTCTTTCAATATTATCGTTAGGCACATTGGCGGCCTTGGCCTTGGCAATGGCATCTTTAAGTTTGCTGTTTTCGGCTGGGTTGGGGCCGCCTTGTTTAACAATAACGGCAATTTCACGGCCTATTTTTGTGAAAATTTTTGCCTTAGCGGCATCGGTTTTTTCTTTTTTGCGTTTAATGTTATTCCATTTTGAATGGCCAGACATAGTAAAATCTCCTTTAATTTTTATAAAGCCTTATAATTTTATCACAAATCACAAGAGTTCTCAAGTGCTTTTTCATATATTGCTTCAATATCGGCGAAACTTGAAATTTCACCGCACAAAGCCCTTAGTTTTGCGGCACCCCGCATACCCTTTAAATACCACGCTGTGTGTTTGCGTGATTCCATTATGGCGTTGTGTGGGTCTTTATATTCAAGCATTAATTTTATTTGCTTTAGCATAACATCTAAACGTTCTTTGGTTGTGGGCGGCTGTAAAACAGTGCCGTTATTAAAATATTCATTAATTTCGGCAAAAATAAAGGGGTTGCCCATGGCAGCGCGGCCAACCATAACAAAATCGGCCCCTGTTAGTTCATACATATCTTTGGCCGCCACAGCCGAGTTAATATCGCCGTTGGCAATAACGGGTATTTTAACGGCTTTTTTAACGGCGGCAATGGTTTTATAATCAATGCCAGGGGCATACATTTGTTTACGGGTGCGGCCGTGAATGGTAATGGCTGCTGCTCCTGCAGCTTCGCATATTTTTGCAAGTTCGGGGGCGTTAATGGTTTCGCTGTCCCACCCGGTGCGCATTTTAACGGTAACGGGCAGGGTTGTGGCCTTTACAACGGCGGCAACAATTTCGCCCGCAAGTTTTGGTGTTCGCATTAATGCGCTGCCGCCACCGTTACCCGCAACCTTGGGAGCGGGACAGCCCATGTTAATATCTATAAAATCGGGGTTTTGCCCCTCGGCCAAAACGGCGGCTGTGGCCATGGTTTCGGGCTCGGTGCCAAACAGTTGCGAAGCCATTGGCTTTTCGGCTTCAAAGCAACTCAAATAAGCCTTGGATTTTTTGTCCCCAAGGCTAACCCCTTTAGAGCTTGTTAGTTCGCCAACCGTGTAGGCAGCGCCAAAACTCCTGCATATTTCGCGCATGGCCCTGTCGGCAACCCCTGCCATGGGCGCCAGCGCGGCATAACCCTCAATTTCCAAATTTCCTATTTTCATAAAAATAATTATATATTAACTATAAAAAGTTGTCAAATTATTTACAAATTAGGTGTTTACCTATGGCATAATTTTTGGTATAATATAAATTGATATATTAGTTAGTTTTTTTAGGGGAAGTAAAAATGAAAATTTTGGCTCTTGACGGAAACAGCATAATTAACCGCGCATTTTACGGAATCCGCCTTTTAACCACAAAGGATGGTGTGTTTACCAATGCGGTTTACGGCTTTATTAATATTTTAAACCGAATTTTAGCCGATGAAAACCCCGATGGTGTTGTTGTGGCCTTCGATGTTCACGCACCTACCTTTAGACATAAAGAATATGCCGAGTATAAAGCAGGGCGCAAAGGTATGCCCGAAGAACTTTGCAGCCAAATGCCGCTTTTAAAAGAATGGCTTAACTGCATGGGTTATAAAATTATAGAAATTGAGGGTTACGAGGCCGACGATATTTTAGGCTCGGTTGCTGCCCTTTGTGAAAACACCGGCAACGAGTGTGTAATAGCCACAGGCGACCGTGATGCATTGCAATTAATATCCGATTCCACAAGGGTTTTGTTAACCGCTACCAAAATGGGCAAACCCGAACACACAAATTATAATAAACAGGTTTTGTTTGAGCGCTATGGCCTAACCCCCGAAGGCATGTTAGAACTAAAGGCTTTAATGGGCGACAGTTCCGATAATATTCCGGGTGTTACGGGCGTTGGTGAAAAAACCGCAACCGATTTAATTACCCGTTTTGAAAGCATTGATAACATTTATAACAACCTTGAAAGTTTAGACATTAAAGATGCCGTTAAGCAAAAATTAATAGTAGGTAAAGAAAGCGCATATTTAAGCCGTTGGCTTGGCAAAATTTGTAAAACCGCCCCAATTGACAGCAGCATTAACGCCTATTTGCCCGTCAAGCGTAACGACGGCGCCTTGGCCGAACTTTTAACAAGGCTGGAATTTTTTAAAATGCTGCAGTCGCTAGGCCTTACCCCACAAAAAAGCAGCCCCCAAAAAACAAACGCCTTTACCGTGGTTTCGCCTGCCGAATTTAAACCCCAAGATTGTTTAGATATTTTGCCCGATTACCAAAACAAAAAGGTGGCAATATTGTCGGGCAGCAGCATTGCCGAGTTTGATTTAACCAATAATAGAGAATTGTTAACAGCACTTGAAAGCAATGCTAAAAAAAGGATATACGATTATAAAAATTTCAAAAAATGGTTAATTAACAACAACATCACCTGCCAAAACATTGTTTTCGACAGTATGTTAGCGGCCTATTTGGCCAATCCTTCGGCTTCTAATTACCAATTAGACCGTTTAATAGGCGAATATGGCGGCGCAGCCGAAGTTAACTCGCAAAACGAATTTTTAAATTCGGCCGCAGCCCACAGCACCGTTTGCAATAATTTGCATAAAGAGTTAGAGCAAAAAAGTCAGTTAGATTTGCTTTGTAATATAGAAATTCCGTTAAGCGAAGTTTTGGCCGAAATGGAATTAAACGGCTTTTTAATTGATGCCGCCGGCATTGCCGAATACGGCGCCGAACTGGCCGAGCGCATTGCCAAAATTGAAGCCGAAATTTATAGTTTGGTGGGTTACGAGTTTAATTTAAACTCGCCCAAGCAGTTGGGTGTTGCCTTGTTTGAAAAATTGGGCCTGCCCGCTAAAAAGAAGACCAAAAGCGGATATAGCACCTCGGCCGATGTGCTTGAAGAATTAAAAGAAATTCACCCAAGCGTTAAATTATTGCTTGAATACCGCAGCCTCGCAAAGTTAAAATCCACCTATTGCGATGGCCTTTGCGCTGCCGCCGGGCCCGACGGCCGTATTCATTCCACCTTTAACCAAACCGAAACCAGAACAGGCCGCATATCTTCGCTTGAGCCTAATTTGCAAAATATACCGGTGCGCACACCCGAAGGCAAAAAATTAAGAAAATATTTTAAAGCCCAAAACGGTTACATCTTGTGTGATGCCGACTATAGCCAAATAGAACTTAGGGTTTTAGCACACATTTCGGGCGACCAAAATATGATTAATGCCTTTAAAAACGATGTAGATATTCATACCCTTACGGCTTCCACAGCCTTTAATATGCCGCTCGATATGGTAACCGACCAAATGCGTTCACGCGCCAAGGCGGTCAACTTTGGCATAGTTTACGGCATTGGTGCATTCTCACTGGCCAAAGACATTGGCGTAACACGCAAAGAGGCCGAAAGTTATATAAAAGGCTATTTAGCGGCCTACCCTGCGGTTGATAATTATATGAAAAACATTATTGACCAAGCCAAACAAGACGGTTATGTTCTAACCCTTTTTGGTCGCAGACGCTATTTGCCCGAGCTTAATTCTTCTAACGGAATGTTAAGGGCCTTTGGCGAAAGGGTGGCAAGGAATGCCCCCATTCAAGGCACCGCGGCCGACATTATAAAAATAGCAATGGTAAGGGTAAGCCGTAGGCTAAAACAAGAAAAATTAAATGCTCGCCTTATTTTGCAGGTGCACGATGAACTGATTGTAGAATGTGAAGAAGGCATAAAAAATACAGTTTGCAGCATTTTAAAAGAGGAAATGGCTGCCGCCGCCAATATGAGCGTTAGCCTTACGGTAGATGCCAACTTTGGCCAAAACTGGTTTATAGCAAAGGGATAATAAAATGAATGTACTTTTTGTTTGCAGCGGCAATACCTGCCGCAGCCCCATGGCCGAAGGTTATTTAAAAAGCCTTAATTTGCCGGGCGTTTTCGTTAAAAGCGCCGGCGTGGCCGTTGGCAGTTTTTCGGGGGTTAATCCAAACTCGGTGGCAGTAATGGCCGAAATAGGAATAAATATTTCGGGGCATTACCCTACCCAAATTACCAAAACAGCAATAGACTGGGCCGACGAAATTATTTGCATGAATAGTTCGCACAAAAACGCCATTTTAAGTGTAGAAAGCGGTAAAAACATTTCGGTTTTAGGGGGCGGAATTTTCGACCCTTACGGCAGCGGTGTTTCGGTCTACCGCGAGTGTTTAGACCAAATTATTAACGAAATTGATTTAAAATTTTTGGGTGTGGGTGTTATAAGGGCTAAAAAAAGCCACATAGCCGACATTGCAAAACTTGAAAAAATTTGTTTTTCTGAACCTTGGAGTGAAAACGCCATTACCGAGGCAATAAATAACGGCACTGAAATTTTTGTGGCAATAAAAAATAACACCTTTGCAGGTTATGCAGGCATTAACTGCGTGTTAGATGAAGGCTATGTTACCAACATTGCCGTTACACCTGAGTTCAGAAGGCAGGGCGTTGCCCAAAAACTAATTAACAAATTAAATTTTTTGGCAAAACAAAATTCGCTCGCATTTATTACGCTGGAAGTGCGGTGTAGTAACAATAGCGCAATACAATTATATACTAAAAACGGCTACACCCGAGAGGGCGTAAGAAAGGGTTTTTACAATAACCCTAAAGAAGATGCCGTTATTATGACAAAGAGGTTTTTATAGTGTTAATTTTAAGTATTGAATCTTCTTGTGATGAAACTTCGGCCGCAGTTTGTCGTGGCCGTGAGGTGCTTTCTAATGTTGTAAACACACAAATAGAAGAGCATAAAATTTACGGCGGCGTTGTGCCTGAAATAGCATCAAGGCGGCATGTTGAGAATATTAGCGCCGTGGTAGAAAAGGCGCTAGCCGATGCCGGTGTTACATATTCGCAGTTAGAAGCGGTTGCGGTTACCTTTGCCCCGGGGCTTATTGGTGCCCTGCTTGTTGGGGTAAATTACGCCAAAGGTTTGGCCTTAAGCCTTAACATACCACTTATTCCGGTGCATCATTTGCGCAGCCATATTGCCGCTAATTATATTGTGCATAAAGATTTAAAACCGCCCTTTTTGTGCCTTTTGGTTTCGGGCGGTAACAGCGTTATTGCCGAGGTTACCGATTACACAAGTTTTAATATTATTGGTTCCACCCGCGACGACGCGGCAGGCGAATGCCTTGATAAATCGGCCAGGGTAATGGGGCTTAATTACCCGGGCGGTGTTAATTTAGATAAAATTGCCACGGTGGCCGATACAGCAAAATACCCTTTGCCCACACCAAAACTTTCGGGTAACGAGTTCGATTTTAGTTTTTCGGGGCTTAAAACAGCCGTAATAAACACGGTGCATAATGCAGAGCAAAAAGGTCAGGAAATTGATGTTCCGGTGCTATCTGCTACCATAAGGCAAAAGGTTTGCGATATTTTAATAGAAAAAACCTTGCTTGCAGCAAAACTAAAAGGCTACACACAAATTGCCCTTGCGGGTGGCGTTTCGGCCAACAGCGAACTGCGCGAGAGAATGCAAAAAGAATGCCAAAACAATGGCTTTAACCTTTATTATCCACCGCTTGAATATTGCGGCGACAACGCCGCCATGGTGGGTGTTCAGGCGTATTATGAATATAAAAGCGGAAATATTGGGGATAGCTCATTAAACGCAGTGGCAACTATGCCAATTAATTACAGATAGGAATGGTGGCAATGCAGGAAAATTTGTTTTTAGTTGTTAATCCAAAATCGGGCACAGGCAAAATAAAATCAGAACTTTTAAAGGTATGCAATATTTTAACCCGTGGTGGCTACAGCGTAACCGTTTATCCAACCTCTAAAAAGGGCGATGCAACCGCTGCAGTTGCCAATTTGGGAAGTGGTTACAGCACCATAGTTTGTTGCGGTGGCGACGGCACCTTAAACGAGGTTATAACCGGCGCCCAACAAAACAAAAACAATTACAATATTGGCTATATACCGTCTGGCACATTAAATGAGTGGTCTTCGGGGCTTAAAATATCTAAAAACATAGCCACCGCCGCAGCCGATGTTATTTCAG
>JAFSIN010000079.1 GCA_017439765.1 Clostridia bacterium
CTGCCCTTAGTTACGGCCTGAATTTGAAAATCGTCGAGTTCATAATGGTGGCCTATAATTTGCTCTATTGCGTGGAATGCGGCATCAATTGGGCCATCACCAATGCTTACACCGCTAAGTTCTTCGCCATCTTTAGAAAGCGTTATATTAGCGGTAGCATTAATAATATTACCACTGTTTACAACATAATTAACAAGGTGGTATGTAGATGGCACCTGCATTGCGGTGCTGGCAATTATAGCCTCTAATTCCCTTTTACCAATAGAATCTTTTTTAGAAACAACCCTTTTAAACTCTTCGTAAACCTTGCCAACATCTTGCTTCGATAATTCGTAGCCAAGCGCATTAATTTCAGCCTCAATATCGGTCAAAGTTAAGGTGTTGTCAAGCTCGGAAGAATCGGTATGGTCGGTATCACTGGCAGTATTAATGGTTTTTTCTTTAATGCTTTTTACAATATTATTAATTATTGTAGTGTTTAGGTTGGTTTTCACACCCAGGCCTTCGCCAACTGCTTCCACCAAATTGGCAAGACCATTAAGGCTTACATCTTCTTTACCAAACACCGAAGTTTTAACACCGTCTGCCCCTGATTTTATGCACTCTAAAGCACATGCAGCGGCTAAAAGCAAGTTGTTAGAAGGTTTAACATAAACCTTAACATTGGCGGTTTCTTTAATGTTTACTACAAGTTCGCCAAATTCGTCGGGTGTAAAGGTTCCGCAATCGTCGCACAATGTAACGGCTTTTGCACCGTTTTCGGCAGCAACCTTTGCGGCAGCCTCGGCAAAACCTACCTCGGCCCTTGTGGCATCTAACGCTACAAACTCAACATTGTCGCAAATATCGGCTGCGGCCTTGCAAAGCTCGGCAATTTTTTCGAGCATTTTGTTGCTTTTTAAATGATATTTATACTCCATTTGCACCGTAGAAATTGGCATAACAACCTGCAAACAAGGGTTTTTGGCGTTTTTAATGCATTCGTGTGCTGCACATATTTGCTCTTTGCTTGTGCAGGGCACACAAATTGCGGCACTGTTTAGCGATTCTGCTATGGTGCTGTAAATAACAGTATCCTCTATATTATCTGTAATTTCGGGCAATTCAATGGCGTTTACCCCTGCTTTTTCCAATAAATCGGCTATATTTAATTTTTCGCGGAAGGTAAGACTTTTGTTACCTGCAACAGCTAAAGTAATGTCCGATACAAATAAATTTTTCATAATAACCTCACTATAAATATATAATAAAAAAACCCGCAGAGAATTCTCTGCGGGATGACCAAATAAATTTGACCACGGTACCACCCGTATTGCCGACATATTGCCGACCACTCTAAAAGGTTCTAAAAAACCCCTAAGCTGTTACGGGCTTACCCGAGGATTCTTACTATAAATTCGGAACCCCTGCTCCAATACGAGACTGCCAAAAAACAAGCATACTGCCTTGCACCAAACGGCAGCTCTCTAAAATGCTAAAATTTAAGGCTTAATATTTTCACAGCATTTGCATTTTTCAAATATTTTACCGCTTTTTTAAATAAATGTCAATACTTTTTTAATTGTTATTTTCGGTTTTTTAGCGGTATATAATTATTATCTTCCTTTACATTAACATATGCAGGTCTTATAATTTTGCCGGCGTTTTGAATTTCTTCAATTCTGTGCGCGCTCCAGCCCGCAATTCTTGCCACGGCAAAAATAGGTGTAAACAGTTCGGCCGGTAAATCTAAAAGTTTATATATAAGCCCCGAATAAAAATCTACATTCGGGCTTACACCCTTATACATTTTGCGTTTTTCGGCTATAAGTTCGGGTGCTATTTTAGCCACCTTTTCGTAAAGGGCAAATTCTTCACCAAGGCCTTTAGCCTCGGCTAAAGATTTAGCATATTCTTTTAAAATATTGGAACGAGGGTCAGAAAGCGAATAAACAGCGTGGCCCATTCCGTAAATAAGTCCTGCATTATCAAATGCTTTTTTATCTAAAAGGCGCACTAAATAATCTTTAATTGCCGAATCATCTTTAATATTTATGCTTTGCTTCATATCCTCAAACATTCTTACAACCTTAATGTTTGCACCTCCGTGGCGTGGGCCTTTAAGCGAACCCAAAGCTGCCGCTATTGCCGAATAGGTATCGGTTCCTGATGAAGTTACAACATGAGTTGTAAAGGTGGAGTTGTTACCGCCACCGTGTTCAGCATGAAGCACCAATGCTAAATCTAAAATTTTGGCCTCTATGTCTGAAAACTTGCCATCTTCTCGCAACAGGTGCAATATGTTTTGCGCCGTTGAATATTCGGGTTTTGGCAGGTGCACAAACAAACTTTTTTGTTTGTGGTAATGCAAATAAGAGTTATAACTGTAAACCGACAAAAGCGGAAATACCGATATTAACTGCAGGCATTGGCGCATTACATTATCCACCGAAATATCGTCGGGGTTTTCATCGTAAGAATATAATGCCAAAACACATCGCGATATAATATTCATCATATCTTTACCTGGTGCTTTTAAAATCATATCTCGCACAAACGATGGTGGCAAACTTCTATAATTTGACAACTGGTTTGTAAACTCTTTTAGCTGTTTGGCATTTGGTAAATTAGAAAAAAGTAATAAATAAACAGTTTCTTCAAAGCCAAACCTACCATCATTTATAAAACCTGCAGTCAAGTCATTAACATTAATGCCTCGGTAACACAATTCGCCCTCTGTAGGTATTTCGTTACCGTCTTTATCAATATCTTTAGCCTTTATTTTAGATATTTCGGTAAGGCCTGTAACAACGCCCTTACCGTTAATATCCCTAAGTCCCCTAAACACATTATTTTCGGCATACATACTTGGCGATATTTTATTATTTTCGCACGAAATCTCGGCCAAGGAATGTATGTATGGTGTAATATCTGAAAAATTTGACAATTCATATTCTCCTTAAATAATTTTATAGTTATAATTTACCATATAATTTTGAATAAATTATTAATTTGTAAATATTTTTACAAAAAATTCAAAATATTATTCGCCCCAATATTTTCTATCCAAGCTTCTTAACTGAATCGCCTGCGCAATATGCATCATTTCGATATTTTCACTGGCTTCAAGGTCGGCAATGGTGCGGGCAACCTTTAAAATGCGGTCATAAGCCCTGGCCGACATGCCAAGACTGTCGAATGAAGATTGTAAAAGCTTAGCGGCATCTTCACTTAAAACACAAAACTTTTTAAGTAATGCAGGTGTTAGGTGCGCGTTACAGGTAATGCCGGTGCCTTCATAACGCTTGTTTTGAATTTGACGGGCAGCATTAACCCTTTTTCGAATTTGTGCCGAAGTTTCTTCGGGTTTTGCCGAATTTAAGTCTTTATATTCAACAGGCGGCACCTCTATATGCAAATCAAGACGGTCGAGCATTGGGCCGGAAATTCTGTTTAAATATTTGTTAACCATTTTGCTCGAGCAGGTGCAGGTGCGGGTTGGGTGGCCAAAATAGCCGCATGGGCATGGGTTCATGGCAGCCACAAGCGTTATTAAACAAGGATATGTTAATGTGCCTGCAACACGGGATATTGTAATTTTGCCATCCTCTAACGGTTGGCGCATTGCCTCCATGACATCGCGGTTAAACTCGGGCAATTCGTCTAAAAACAGCACCCCGCCGTGCGAAAGCGAAATTTCACCCGGCTTTGGTATTGTACCGCCACCCGAAATTGCCACCGACGAGGTTGTATGGTGTGGTGCACGAAAAGGCCTTGTTTTAATAATTGGATTTTTAGAATTAAGTAACCCTGCTATAGAATAAATTTTTGTGGTTTCCATAATTTCTTGATAGGTCATTTCGGGCAAAATTGTTGGAAAACGCTTTGCAAGCATACTTTTACCCGAACCGGGTGGACCAATAAGCAGTATGTTATGTCCGCCTGCTGCCGCTACCTCTAAAGCCTTTTTAGGCAGGGCTTGCCCCTTAACCTCAGAAAAATCCAACCCATAATTATTAACTTCAAAATTAATTTCGGGCTTTTTTGTTTTTTCAATTAATTTTTCACCGCTTAGGTGGGCAAACAATTCGGCAATATTGCTAACGCCATAAATATTAATTCCTTCAACATTGGCGCCCTCGCCGGCATTTTCAAGCGGCACAAAAAAGTTTTCTATTCCTAATTCCCTTGCCTTTATTGCCATGGCTACAACGCCGTTTACACGCCGCAACTGACCATTAAGCGAAACTTCACCTATGAAAAGGCTGTTTTCACTGTTAACGGTTATTTGCCCCGAAGCTGCCAGTATAGCCAGCATTATGGGCAAATCATAAACCGAGCCCTCTTTTTTAACATCGGCAGGGGCTAAATTTATGGTTATTTTGCCAACCGGGAACTTAAATTTACAGTTCTTTATGGCAGCCCTAACCCTATCGCGCGATTCTTTAACGGCGGCATCGGGCAAACCCACAATATCAAAACCGGGCAAACCATTTGAAATATCGGCTTCAACATCTAAAAGATATGCATCCATTCCAAATAAACCCATGCTGTTAAGTTTAAAGAACATAAATCGGCCCCCTAATGTATAATACAAACACATTATACACTAATTTAAATAAAATAACAATAATTCTTGACTTTTAAAACAAATATTAATATAATAGTTAGGTCAATATAAAATGACAGTTACGGAGAGTTGTCCGAGTGGTCGAAGGTGCAGCACTCGAAATGCTGTGTTCCCAAAAGGAACCTAGGGTTCGAATCCCTAACTCTCCGCCAATAAAAAAGCGATACCTTTTTGGTATCGCTTTTTGTTTTATCCTAACAAGACATCGAAAACAAGCATTAAGCAAAAGCCCGCTATGAGCGAATATGTTGCGCCGCGTTGGCTGCCGTGGGCGTGGGTTTCGGGTATCATTTCGTCGCTTATAACATAAAGCATGGTGCCTC
This sequence comes from Clostridia bacterium, assembly GCA_017439765.1. Lineage (GTDB taxonomy): Bacteria > Bacillota > Clostridia > Oscillospirales > Acutalibacteraceae > SIG565. The sequence goes on from JAFSIN010000079.1 coordinate 4,933, forward strand.
CTGCAAAGCTTAAAGCAAAGGGCAAAACGGTAGCTGAAATGCTTATTGCAAAATATCCAATAAGGGTTCCTATTACTTCGATTAAACCTGTAAAAGCAGCAATTACAAATGCACGGCCATGACTTATGCCTGCGGCCAACATTGGAGCGATAATCACCATACCCTCGGGTATATTTTGCAACGCAATACCGCCCGCTATGGTTAAGGCTTCGGCCGTGTTGCCTGTGCCAAAGCCAACACCCGCTGCTATGCCCTCGGGCAAATTATGAATTGCTATTGCCATAACGAACAGTAAAATTTTATTAATTTTTTGGGTATTTTTTGGGTGAGATTCGCTATCAACACCGATAACCGAATGCAAGTGAGGCACGGCTTTATCTATAACATTCACAAAAAACGCGCCGCAAAAAACCCCGGCAATGCAAACCGGTAATGAATATTTGCCACCAAGCTGCAGTGATGGCAAAATAAGGCCTATTACTGCGGCGGCCAACATAACGCCGGCTGCAAAAGATAAAATAACATCATTAAACTTATGTGAAGATTTTTTAAAAATAAAGCCTAATATGGCTCCCAGCACCGTTGCTAAACCAACACCTGCTGCCGTTAACATTACCAACTGCATAAGTTAAACCCTTTCAAAAAAAATTATAATTGCCAGTGTATATAAATTAAAAAGCACCACCTGATTAGGATGGTGCTTTTATGGCGGAGATGGAGAGATTCGAACTCTCGAACTGCTTTTGACAGTTACACGATTTCCAATCGTGCGCCCTCGACCGGACTAGGCGACATCTCCAAATCAGGCCACCCAAATATTATAACTATAAGTAGCCCAAAAATCAAGTATTTTTTATAAATTAACAAAACTTATAAATCTTAAAAATGCGGCAGCGCCTTCGGGGCACCTTTTAAACACACCTGCATGCTCTAAAACCTTGGCAAAAACAATACCGATTTCTTCTTTTAAAATTTCATCTGCATTATTTTCGTTAATGTTGTGTTTTGTGCAAATTTCTTTTGCCCATTCGGCGTGTTTGGCCAACATTTCATCATTTGAAATATCGCGTTTTTCCACCAACGCTTTGCTAAGTTCGGCCATTTCGGTTTTAAGTCTTGCAGGCAACACAGCCAAGCCCATAACCTCTATTAACCCAATATTTTCTTTTTTAATGTGGTGCAATTCGCTGTGTGGGTGGTAAACTCCCAATGGGTGCTCAGCGGTGGTTATATTATTTCTAAGCACTAAGTCGAGCTCAAAATTACCATTTCGGCGGCGCGCAATGGGTGTGATGGTGTTGTGTGGCTCGCCGTTAGTGTTGGCATAAATAAATGCCGTTTCATCGGTGTATTCACGCCATTTATTAAGTATTTTATCAGCAAGTGAAATAACCCGTTCTTTATTTTCGCCGTTAAGCCTTATAACCGACATTGGCCACTTAACTATACCGGCGTTAATATCGCTAAACCCGTTAAATTTAATTTCGGTTTCTACCGGTGCTTTAGCCATTGCAAATTCATAGTTGCCGCCTTGAAAATGGTCGTGGCTTAAAATGGAGCCGCCAACTATTGGTAAATCGGCATTAGAGCCCACAATATAATGCGGAAAAAGTTCCACAAAATCGAGCAGTTTTTTAAATGTATCACAATTAATCTGCATGGGCGTGTGTTCTTTATTAAACACAATGCAATGTTCGTTATAATAAACATATGGCGAATATTGAAGCCGCCATTCTTGGTTATTAATGGTAAGTGGGATAACCCTGTGATTTTGGCGTGCAGGGTGGTTAACGCGACCTGCATAACCCTCGTTTTCGATACAAAGCAGACATTTTGGATAATCGGATTGTGGGGCCAACTTAGCGGCGGCTATGGCCTTTGGGTCCTTTTCGGGTTTAGATAAATTTATTGTAATATCTATGGGGCCGTACTGGGTTTCGGTTACCCATTTAACGTCTTTTTTAATGCGGTATTCTCTAATATAATCGCTTTTTCGGCAAAAATTATAGTAATATTCGGTGGCTGTTTTAGGGCTTATTTTATATTTTTCGTTAAAGGTTTTTATAACCTCAGAAGGTCTTGGCATAATAAGACCCATTAATTTTGTATCAAATAAATCCCTATGCACAGTGCTGTCTTCTATTAAACCTTTTTGTGTAGCGTAATCTAAAAGTTCGCAAAGGGTTTCTTCCAAATTCACGTTTGTAAATTCGCAAGCAGGTTCCTCATAGGCGGAAAGGCCAAGGGCATCTATAACCAAATTTGTTACATAAACCTTATCTTCCTTTGCAATAAAGCCGTTTTCAATACCATACGTTATTAATTTTTTTACCGATTTATATACCATAACTAACTCCATTTAAACTAGTATATTAAATATATGCCGTTATAAAGCGTTATATTTTCTTAAAAAAATCATAGCCGTTCAGACTATGATTTTTTTAATTTATCTTTGGTTATATTTTTCCATAATTTTGTTAATTCTATCGGCCGGGTCTAAGAACTTGCTTATAGAATTATCACAATTTAAAGTATCTATTAACAATGCTATATATTTAGACATATTAACATTGCAGTACCAGGGCTTTTCTAAAAGCTCGGGCTCATTATAAATTAGGTTGGTTGTGAAAATTTTGTCTATATAACCGTTTTCATAATATTCATCGAATTTGTCATATCCCTCTACAAACAAACCAAAGGTTGAGAATATGAATATACGGTTGGC
>JAFSIN010000080.1 GCA_017439765.1 Clostridia bacterium
AACAAGGGCAGGGCCTTCGTAGTGGTCGCCGGTATACCAGTGGTAACCAACAGCCCAAACACGCTCGTTAACCTTTTGTGAACTTAAAACGGTTTTAGCACGGTCATAAACACGCTCTTTGTTATTATCCCAAATAATAAACTTAATGTGGGAAAGACCTTCTTCATCAAAAACCGGGGCTAAATATTGCTCAATAAAATCGCGCTCTTCTTCGGCGGTGTAGTTGCAGCTTTCCCATGGTTGTGTTTCAATGGGTTCGTTCTGCACCGAAATTGCGCTGATTTTAATGCCTTCGGCCAAAAAGGCTTTAATATATTTGGCGTAATAAAGGGCCCAAATTTTTTTGTATTCTTCTTTTAATCTGCCACCGCCGATAATACTTTCGTTATCCTTCATGTAATCGGGTGGCGACCAAGGGGAAGAAAATAAAAATATGTCGTTGTCGCAATAATCAAGGGCATCTTTAATAAATGGTATTACATATTTCTTTTCGCGGTCTATATTAAAGGTTTCAAGTGTTTTGTCGCCCTTTTCAACATATGTATAAATATCTAACGAGAAATCGCAAGAATTAATGTGTGTGCGGCCAAAATTATAACCAATGCCGTTTGTTTTGCTAAAATGTTTTTCTAAAAAATCTTTTTTCTGCTCGGGGGTTAGTTTAGAATAATTGTATGCGGCTGACTCTGTAAATGCGGCGCCAAAACCTAAAATTTCTTGAAAGGTTATGTCGTCATAAATATTAACAACGCCCAACCCTGTAGACATTGGTGCAGTTCCGTAATCTAAATTATATTCGGAAAAATAGGTTTCTTTTTCGGGCACAGATTCAATAATTTTAATATTCATAAAAAACCACCTTTTTTTGTTTGTTAAGTTTATATTATAGTAAAAATTAGTAAAAGTCAACCAATATTTAACGAGGTAATTTTCACTTGCTTTTTTGTGGTTATAATGGTATAATATTTAAGGTTAATTTAACAAATTTTTATATTTTTTGGAGAATTTTTATGAAAAAGAAATTAATTATTATTGTATCGGCCATTGTTTTGGTTATTGCAATTGCCGTGGCTGCCATTTTTATAGTTAAAGGCTCAAAAGATGCCGGCACAAACAACTCAGAACAAACAAACTCATCTTCCGATAATTTTGAAATTTACGGCAACGATAACGACGTTGAAGACATTTGGGATGTTATGTAATTTGGTAAGGTTATGAAATTTTTATTTAATATTAAAGAATTTTTTATTAAACATAAAACGCTGCTTATTGTCGCAGGTGTTGCGGTAATACTTTTTGCAGCGTTTTTTGTTTATAAGACAGTTTCTTTCAAAGAAATTATAGTTGTTTGTTCCGATGCTTCGGTAACCGATGGTATTAAGGATATTAACGGCAACACCCTAAAGGTTTTTGAAAAAATACCCGATGCTATTGATTACCTAAGTGGCCAAGAAGGCACAATTTACATTAAGGGCAATGTTAAGGCAACAACTCTAGAAAGTAAAGCCGAAACCCGAGGCGAAATTACCTTTCAGGGTTATTTGGGCTTATCCGACGGCAATACCCTTACAGTATCTAATGCCGATGCTTTGTATAAAGGCGACATTACCTTTAAAAACATAACATTAAACAATGCAAATAATAACGAAGGTTTTTATTCTGCCGGGCATGTTATTACCTTTGGAGAAGGCGTTGTAACCGGTAATAATGGCACCAAAACCATTAATTTGGGCAGCGGCGGTGTAACGGCAGGCAATAATAACATCAATATTTATTCGGGCAATTTTTGTAATCTTTCGGTTTTTTACGGTTTAACAGAGGGCAAAGATTACACTATTAATACTACATACAACATTAACGGCGGAACGGTTAATAATGCTATAATTGGCGCTCACAGTGATGTCGCCGGTGTTACAAAAATTTCAGGTAATGTTACATATAACATAAACGGCGGCGTAATTGAAAATTTAAATATGGGTGCTAATAGTGAATCCCACATTTCTTATGTTTTGGGTAATGCCGTTATTAATGTTAACGGCGGTAAATTTTTAAATGGAATAAATTTTGCCGATACTTCAGATGCTGCCTTTATGGGTAATTTAAATAACACCCAAAGCCGCGGTAATATTGCTTTGGTTATAAACAGCGCTAATGTAGAAAATTCTTTTGAAATTCTTAATAAAGACAATATCGGTAAAAATATGTTAAAAGCCGAAAATAAAAAATTTGCGGCAATTATTAACAATTACCAGGCCGGCAATGTAAAATTTTCGGAAAATCTTGAACATATTGACTACAAAATTACGGTAACAGGCGGCACGGCCGAACCTGTTTTTGAACTGAACGATGAATCGGCACCCGAGTCGGCCGTTTTGGTTGGTTTTAAAATAAAAAGCAATGACACACAAAACAAATATTTAGTTCCGAGAATAAACGGTAATAAGGCATGTTTTAAGGATAATACCGATTATTACGACCTAACAAGTTATGAACAAAGCAATGTTATTAATATTGATTTTGTTGAGGATAAAATACCTGTTTTAACGGGTGATACAAATTTCACACCTAATGAAAATGAGCAGGTTTTTAATACCGTTTCATCGGCGCTTGAATATCTTGGAATTTCGGGCGGCAAAATTGCTGTAAAGGGTAATGTTTCGCTTGAAAACTTAACGGTTAGCGGCAGCGTGCAAAACCCTGTTACTTTTTATGGTTATGACGGCAACGAAGCACACATAAACCTTGCCGGAAGCGATTGGTCAGGATTTAACGGCAACCTTAATTTTGAAAATATTAAGGTTACATTTAATAGTAATGATTTAAAATTTATTTCGGGAAGCAAAACAATTACCTGCCAAAATGGCGTGATATGTAAC
>JAFSIN010000081.1 GCA_017439765.1 Clostridia bacterium
ATCTCAACACATCTGATGTGTTAAAACCTATTTTAAAGCTTTCTTAGCTCTTCTTTTTATGCTGACGCATTTTTTTGTCCGTTTACTTCGTTAAAAAGTATCTTGACTTCTTCTCTCGATTTCTCTTAAGAATTGTCGGGTCCTTATTATCGTCGTTGTTTAATTTTCAAGGTCCATTTGTGCACCCCTTTTTTTAGGCGCCCAATTATAATACCACAGCAAATGACATTTGTCAACACTTTTTTAAAAGAATTTTTATAATTTTTTCAAATGCTATTTGTTCGTAATTTTTCCAATAATTTCTTTTCTTTTCTTGAAATTTGAACCTGACTCATTCCCAATTTTTTTGCGACTTGTGATTGTGTTAAACCCGAAAAGTGTCTAAGGATTATAATTTTTCTTTCTGTTTCGGGCAAGGATGCTAAAATTTCGGATACATATATTTTATTAAATAGGTTATCGGTATTATCGGGGGACGGAAAATCGTACTCATTTGTGCCGTCTTCGTCAGAATATGTTAACGAAAGCGGCGGTGCCGAAGCTGAAATGGCGTCGGATATTTCGGTTGCGGTTACACCCAATATTTTGGCCAGTTGTTCGACCGTTGGGTTATAACCGTTTTGTTTTTCGAATTTTTCTTTTTGCGCCGTTACCTTTAACGATAATTCTTTAAGACTGCGAGAAACCTTAATGGCTCCGGTATCACGGAACACCCTTTTAATTTCGCCAAGTATTACCGGCACAGCATAGGTTGAAAACATAAAACCCCTTGATTCATCAAAATCTTTAGCAGCTTTAATAAGACCCATACATCCTGTTTGGAATAAATCGTCGTATTCGATTCCCCTGCCCACAAATCGTTTGCAGCAAGAATGAACCAATCCAAAATTGTTTTTTATAAATTCTTCATCTTTATAAAGTAGCATTTTTACCTGCCCGCAAACTTATTTTTTTACGCATTGTAACGGTTGTGCCTTTGCCTATGGTGCTTTTAACCTTTAAATTATCCATAAAACTTTGCATTACGGCAAAACCAAGACCTGCACGGTCTTCGCCACCAGTGGTATACAAAGGCTCCATGGCCTCGGCAACATTGGGTATGCCACAACCAGTATCTCGTATTTTTACCTGCACCGAATTATCGGAAAAAATTTCGGCCGATATGTAAATTTTGCCTATGTAGTCTTTATAGGCGTGGACTATGCAGTTTGTTACGGCTTCACTCACGGCCGTTTTAATGTCGCTTAATTCATCTAACGTTGGGTCAAGTTGCAACACAAACGAAGAAACCACACTGCGAGCAAAGGCCTCGTTATAAGAGCGTGATGGCAGCGTGATGGTAAATTTGTTTATAGATTTCATTGTTTAATCCCTTCCTTTTAGTTTTGCTAATTTTTCAATGCCGGCTAATCGCAATACCTTATATATATTAGGCGAGGCACCAATGATGGCAAGTTCGGCACCGAATTTTGACAAAATTCTGTACCTGCCCATAACCAAACCTATGCCCGAGCTATCCATAAATGTTACGTCGGAAAAATCGAGCACTAAAAGGGTTGGTTGATTAAGCTCTACCTCGGCATCAATTTGCTCACGAATATTACGTGCTGTGTGGTGGTCGATTTCGCCGCTAATATAAGCCGTTATTACCTGACCAGCATTTTGTATGTTTACTGACATTTTTTCACCTCCAAACAAAAAAAGACAAGCACCTATTATATAATAGATGCTTGTCCTTAAATATATTGTCGAAACAAGTTGGCATATTAAATTTTTTACATTTTAGACTTTATGTCGCTAATTTGCGAATTAAGCATTTCGATTTTTTCGAGCACCTTGGCTAATTGCTTGCGCTGGGTTTTAACAAGTTGCTCGGGCGCTTTGGCCACAAAGCTTGGGTTGTTAAGTTTTTTCTCGAAAAATTCTTTGTCAACCTCGGCCTTTTTAAGTTCTTTTTCAAGCCTTTCAATCTCGGCCGAAAAATCTACCAAATCGGCTAAAGGTAAATAAATTTTAGCCGAATCGGTAATAATGCAAACGGCATCGGGCAAATCAAAGTTATTTGCCACCTCTACCTCTTGGGCTGAAGCCAAACGGCAAATAAAATCTTGGCCGTTTTTAAACACATTAACATCGGTTGTGGCAATGCACACCTTGGCCTTGCGTGAAGGTGGAACATTCATTTCGTTGCGGCGATTGCGAATAGCCCTGATGGCCGACATAATTTTCTCGAAATCGGTCTCTTCAGACTCGAAATTAAGGTTAGCATTATATTTAGGCCACTCTGACACCATTATAGATTCGCCGTTATGTGGAATAGACTGCCAAATTTCTTCGGTTATAAATGGCATAAATGGGTGTAAGAGTTTTAAAATACCATCAAAAACAAAGGTAAGCACAGCGCGGGCTGTGTTGGCCGATGCTTCGTTATTACCGTTTAACCTTGCTTTAGAAATTTCAATATACCAGTCGCAATAAATATCCCAAATAAAATCGTAAAGTTTTTGAACGGCTAGGCCGAGTTCAAATTTATCGAGGTTATCGGTAACCTCTTTTATCAGACGATTATATTTAGAGATTATCCATTTGTCTTCCAGTGCTAAATCATCAGGAAGTTCTAAAACTTGGTCAGATTTCAGGTTCATTAACAAATAACGAGCGGCGTTCCAAAGTTTGTTGGCAAAATTACGGCTGGATTCAACACGCTCGGGTATATAGCGCATATCGTTACCGGGGCTGTTGCCTGTGGCCAACGAAAACCTTAAGGCATCGGCGCCGTATTTATCAATAACTTCTAATGGGTCAACACCGTTGCCTAAAGATTTAGACATTTTTCTGCCTTGGGAATCACGCACAAGACCGTGAATGAGTACAGTGTTAAATGGAACTTCGCCCGTTTGCTCAAGACCCGAGAACATCATGCGCATAACCCAGAACGGAATAATATCGTAACCTGTAACCAATGTGTTGGTTGGGTAGTAATGTTTAAAATCTTGGGTTTCTTTTGGCCAACCCAAAGTCGAGAATGGCCAAAGTGCAGATGAAAACCAAGTATCTAATGTGTCGGGGTCTTGCTCAATATTTTTGCTGCCGCAGTGCGAACAAACGGTAGCATCGGTTTTAGATACCGTTATTTTGCCGCAATCGGCACAATACCAAGCGGGAATGCGGTGGCCCCACCAAAGCTGACGCGAAATACACCAATCACGAATGTTTTCAAGCCAGTGGAAATAAACCTTTTCAAAACGTTGGGGCACAAACTTGGTTTCACCATCTTTAACCGCATTTATAGCGGGGGTGGCAAGCGGTTTCATTTTAACAAACCATTGTTTAGAAACACGTGGCTCAACCGTGGTGCTGCAGCGGTAGCAGGTGCCAACATTGTGGTTGTAATCTTCTATTTTAACCAAGGCGCCCTCGGCCTCTAAATCGGCCACAATAGCCTTGCGGGCTTCGTATCTGTCCATACCTGCATATTTGGGGTAATCGGCTGTAATTTTGGCATCGTCTGTCATAACATTAATTACAGGCAGGTTGTGGCGCAAGCCCACCTCGAAATCGTTAGGGTCATGTGCAGGTGTGATTTTAACAACGCCGGTACCAAACTCGATTTCAACATATTCATCGGCAATAACAGGAATTTGGCGATGAACAATTGGTAAATCAAGCGTTTTGCCAATAATATCTTTATAGCGTTCATCGTTAGGGTTAACGGCTACAGCGGTATCACCCAATAATGTTTCAGGGCGGGTTGTTGCAAGTTCTAAATAACCGCTGCCATCGGTGAATGGGTAGCGTATGTGCCAAAAATGGCCTGCCTGCTCTTCATACTCAACCTCGGCATCGGAAATAGAGGTAAGGCAGTGTGGGCACCAGTTAATAATTCTTTCGCCCCTATAAATAAGGCCTTTATTATAAAGGCTTACAAAAACCTCTTTAACGGCTTCACTGCAACCTTCATCCAATGTAAAACGTTCACGCTCCCAGTCGCAAGAGGAGCCTAATTTTTTAAGTTGTTCTATAATGCGGCCGCCATATTGCCTTTTCCACTCCCAAGCACGTTTTAAAAAGCCATCACGGCCTATATCGTCTTTGGTTATTCCCTCTTTGCGCATTGCTTCTACAATTTTTGCCTCGGTGGCAATGGATGCGTGGTCGGTGCCGGGAAGCCATAAAGTATCAAACCCTTGCATACGTTTAAATCTAATTAAAATATCTTGCAAGGTATTATCAAGTGCGTGGCCCATATGCAACTGGCCGGTAATGTTTGGTGGTGGTATAACTATGGTATAGGTCTGTTTACCCTCTTCGCATTTTGCATGAAAGTAATTGCCGTCTAACCATTTTTTATATATACGGTCCTCAACTTCGTTAGGGTCGTATTGCTTAGCAAGTTCTTTGCTCATTATAATATCAACTCCAAAATTGATTTAAAACATAAATATATTATAGCAATTAAAAAAATTTGTCAAACATTTCCTTAAATAAATAATGTTTTAAGGGCAATATTATTAATGTCAGCCGATAATAAGAAAAAAATTGCGTTTGTTTTACGGGCTGACAGCCGCCTAAGATGCTTTTTTAGGCGGCTCGCTTTTTATATTGTAAGTTGTTCGGCGGTATCGGCCGGTTTAAAACTACCTGCAGCCGGCAGGTTGCGGGTGCGATAGCGGTGCTCGTTAGGCAATAAACCTGCAGAATAATCTTGCACCTCAAAAATACGTTGACCCTTCTTTTGAGTCATAACGGCCACACCTGTGTTGTCGCGCGTGGTTTTGGTTTGCAACGCAGCCGACGAAACCAACAACATTCGGCCATTGGTGGAGGTTAAAAGAATGTCGCCTTCGGTTTCTTTAAACATAACAGAATGTAGAATAAATTTATCGCAATAAGCACCAACCAATTTTTTACGGTTAGTTTTGGTTTGATAAGCCGACAACGAAACCTTAGAAACACGGCCGTTTTCGAAAACAAATAAAACATTTCCTTTATAGTCGCGGGTGGCCACCATATAAACGGGGGTTTCGCCCTCTTCAAAATCGAGTTTAGATGCTACATAATCGCCCAAAACACTTGCTTTACTGTCGGCAAAATCGCTAACCTTGGCTTTATAGGCCTGTTGTTTATTAGTAAAGAAAATTAGTTCATGGGCATTTGTTGCTTCAACCGTCTGGGTTATTTGGTCGCCCTCTTTTAATTTTTGTTCGCCGCTCATGCGAAGGGATAACGGCGTAATCTTTTTAAAGTAGCCATCTTTAGTGAAAAATAATGTTACCGGGGATTCATCAATCTCTATTTCTTCTTGTTCGGATAAATCTTGCTCGGCATTAATTATAGAGGTTTTGCGTGGTTGACCGAATTTATCGCGCACCTTTTCAAGCTCTTTTATAATTATTCTTAAAATTTTATTGCGGCTTGAAAGCACCGATTCCATATCGGCAATATCTTTTTCCAAATTCTCAATATCGGCCAGACGTTTTAAGATGTATTCCTTATTTAAATGGCGCAACTTAATTTCAGCCACATATTCGGCCTGAATTTCGTCAATGCCAAAACCAATCATAAGGTTGGGAATAACCTCTTTTTCTTCGGTTGTTTCGCGCACTATTTTAACGGCTTTATCAATATCTAAAAGAATTTTTTGTAAACCCTTTAATAAATGCAGCCTGTCTTTAGCCTTGGTAAGCAAAAAGTAAACCCTGCGGCGCACACACTCTTGGCGGTAGGCCACCCATTCACTTATAATTTCTTTTACTCCCATAACACGTGGCGAGCCTGCAATTAAAATGTTAAAGTTGCAAGAAAAACTGTCTTGCAGCGGGGTTGATTTATAAAGTTTTTTAATTAATTTTTCGGGGTCGGCGCCGCGTTTTAAATCAATGGTGATTTTAAGGCCTTGTAAGCCTGTTTCATCGCGGATATCGTTAATTTCGGTAATCTTTTTTTGTTTAACCAGTTCTACAACCTTTTCAATAATGGCTTCGCTCGTTGTGGTTGGCGGAATTTCGGTAATATCAATG
>JAFSIN010000082.1 GCA_017439765.1 Clostridia bacterium
CCAACACAAATTAATGTGCCCGATTTTTTATGGCTTAGGCGGCCAACCGCTAAAATTCTGAGGGCTATGGCGGCCAACAACACAAGCACGGCAAGACTGCCTAAGAAGCCTAATTCTTCGCCTATGGTGGCAAAAATAAAATCATTATACCCTTCGGGGATGCCGCCCGTTTGGGTTAAATCGCCCTTCATATAGCCTTGGCCGAAAAATCCGCCGCCGGCCAGAGCCACCCTGCCCCTATATTGCTGGTAGCCATCGCCTTTAATGTCGGCATTAATGTTAAAAATGTTAATTATTCTTGAGCGTTGGTCGTCGTTCATAACAAAAAAGTATATAAACGGCGAGGCCACCAAAGCGGCCGATATTGCCGCAATAAAATATTTATAGTTAAGCCCTGCGGCATACATCATGCCAAGCGCCATAACCGCAAAAACCAGCGCTGTGCCGTCGTCGCCCTGAAAATGTATTAAAACGGTGGGCGCAAAACCGTGCACACAAAGGGGAATTAGCGTTTTGGGTTTGTTAATTGTTTCTTTAACCGAATCTAAATGTGCGGCAAAAGAAATTAAAAACATTATTTTTAAAAGTTCGGCCGGTTGGAAAGAAAAACCAAAAATCATAAGCCAGGCTTTATCGTCGGTGCCCGATGGCGCATAACCTATAAAAAATGTTAATATTACCGGAATTATGCCTATTGCCAGGGCAACGGGCCAATATTTTATAAAGAAGGAATAATCAATCAGCGATATAAAAACAGCCACCGCAAGACCCAGCATAAGCGAAATAAGTTGAATGAAAAAGTCGTGTGTGCTGCCGGTGTAGGCCGTTGCAGAAAGCACGGCAAAGCAACCGAAAAGCGATGTAAAAATACATAATATGAACATAACCTTATCGCATTCGCGCACATAGTCTGCTATTTTTCCAAACAGTTTGCCCACCAAAAGCACCCCTTTTCATACAATATATATTTATATTGTAATAATATTTACAAATAAATGCAAGCAAATATTTGATATTCCAAAATTTTGTGTTATAATAAAGTCGATTGGGTAGGTGTTTGTATGAAAGTTTTTAATTCCTGCTCGGCCACCGAAACCGAAAATATTGCCGCCCGCTTTGCCCAAAATTTAAAAGGGGGCGAAGTTATAGCCTTTACCGGCGATTTAGGCGCAGGCAAAACCTGCTTTACCAGAGGCTTAGGCTTGGGGCTTGGGTTTAAGGGCGATGTTACATCGCCAACCTTTGCAATAATTAACGAATATATTGGCGGTCGGCTTAATTTATACCATTTTGATATGTACAGGGTTACCGGCTGGGAGGACCTTTATTCCACAGGCTTTTTTGAGTATTTAGAGGCCGGCGGTGTAGTTGCTGCCGAATGGAGTGAGAATATTGCTGCCGCCCTGCCCGAAGACACGATTTTTATTAACATAGAAAAAACATCCGACAACACCCGCAAAATAACAATTAAGGGGGCCAAATTTTGAAAATTTTAGCAATTGAATGTTCGGCCACACCTGCTTCTTGTGCTATTTTGGAAAACGGCAACATTTTGGCCGAGGCCTTTACAAATATTAAAATTACACATTCACAGGGGTTGTTGCCCCTTGCAGAATCGGTTTTAAAGGCAGGCCGACTCACCCTTAACGATATTGACGCCTTTGCCGTTGCGGCGGGCCCGGGCTCATTTACCGGCGTGCGCATTGGCATAGCCGCCATAAAGGGTTTGGCTGCGCCCCAAAACAAACCATGCTGTGCCGTTTCCACACTTTTGGCAATGGCACAAAATTTTATCGACTCAGGCGGCATTATTTGCTGTGTTATGGACGCCAGGTGTTCACAGGTTTATAACGCACTTTTTAAGGTTGAAAACGGTGTTATTACACGCCTTACGCCCGACCGCGCCCTTATGTGCGAAGAACTCGCACGCGAACTTAAAAAATACAAAAGAAAAAACATTATAATAACAGGCGACGGCACAAAGGTTTTTATGCCCTATGTAAAAGGTATGAAGGTTACTGCCGCAGCACCCTGCCGTGCATTTCAAAACGCTGTTGGGGTCGCCCTGGCAGCCCAAAGCCAAGAATTTTGCAAGGCGCAAGAACTTATGCCCACATATTTACGCCTGCCGCAAGCCGAGCGTGAACTGAAGGCAAAACAAGAAAGGAATTAAAAGTTATGAAAATTGCAGTTGGATGCGACCACGGTGGTTTAGACCACAAAAACGCTATTGCCGAGTTTTTAAAAGAAAAAGGGTTTGAGGTTTTAGACCACGGAATATATGAGCAAAAACCAATTGATTACCCCATTATTGCAAAAAAAGTTGCTTTAAGCGTTAAAAATAACGAGGCCGATTTGGGCATTTTGGTTTGCGGCACAGGCATTGGTATGTCGCTTGCCGCTAATAAAATTAAGGGTATTCGTGCTGCTGCCTGCAGCGAACATTTTTCGGCCAAATATACAAGGCTGCACAACAACTCTAACATATTGTGCTTAGGCGGCAGGGTTATTGGTGTTGGCACCGCTTTAGAACTTGTTGACCTTTTTGTTA
>JAFSIN010000083.1 GCA_017439765.1 Clostridia bacterium
TATGACAATTTCGCACCACATTAACCAAGCAATTAAGGCTTATGGCATTATGAAGCGTGATGCCGACTATGTTGTAAAAGACGGTCAGGTTATTATTGTAGACGAGTTTACAGGTCGATTAATGCTTGGACGCCGTTATAACGAGGGGCTGCACCAGGCAATAGAAGCCAAAGAGGGCGTTAAGGTTGCCAATGAATCTAAAACCTTGGCCACCATAACCTTCCAAAACTTTTTTAGACTTTACACCAAACTTTCGGGCATGACGGGTACCGCCATGACCGAAGAACAAGAATTCCGCGAAATTTATAAGTTGGATGTTATAGAAATTCCAACTAACAAGCCGTTGGCCAGGGTGGATGAACCCGATGTTGTTTTTAAAACCGAAAGGGCTAAATATGCGGCCGTTATTGAAAAAATTATTGCGGCCAACCAAAAAGGCCAACCCGTGCTTGTTGGCACCGTTACAATAGAAAAATCCGAACTTTTAAGTTCACTTCTTAAAAAGCGGGGCATTAAACACAATGTTTTAAATGCCAAGCACCACGAAAAAGAGGCCGAAATTATTGCCCAAGCCGGCAAATTAGGCGCCGTTACCATTGCTACCAACATGGCCGGCCGTGGTACCGATATTATGCTTGGCGGTAATGCCGAATATTTGGCAAAATCTAAACTCAGGGCCGAGGGCTTAAGCGAAGAACTTATTGCCGAAGCCACCGGTTTTGCCGATACAACCAATGCCGACATTATTGCGGCACGCCAAAAATTTAAAGAATATAACACCGAATTTAAAAATCAAATAGCCCCCGAGGCCGAACAGGTGCGCAAGGCCGGCGGTCTTTGCATTATAGGTACCGAAAGGCACGAATCCCGCCGAATCGATAATCAGTTGCGTGGCCGTGCTGGTAGACAGGGCGACCCGGGTAATACACAATTTTATATTTCGTTGGAAGACGATTTAATGCGATTGTTTGGCGGCGAAAGGGTTTATAATATGATGGAAACTTTAAAGGTAGATGAAAACATACCTTTACAGTTCTCTATTTTATCAAATGCCATAGAAAACGCCCAAAAAACCGTAGAAGGCCGCAACTTTGGCGCCCGTAAAAATGTGTTAGAGTACGACGATGTTATGAACAAACAGCGCGAAGTTATTTATGGCCAACGCAACAGGGTGCTCGATGGCGACGATATTAGCGCCAGCGTTATGTCTATGGTTGAAAGCACCATAAACTCGGCTGTGGCTACCTATTTAGCCGACGATATTGTGCACGATAATTGGAATTTAGAGGGCCTTAGGCGTTACACATACGGTTGGCTTACAAATGACCAGGATTTAAGGTTTACGGTTGCCGAGCTTGCCAATACCACACCCGGCGAGGTGGCGGCAGACCTGTTAAATATGGCTAAAGCCAAAATGGAACAAAAGATTAAAAAATACGGTCCCGAGCGTGTTGGCGAAATTGAACGTTATGTTCTGCTTCGCGCGGTGGATACCCATTGGATGAACCATATAGACGCCATGGATGAACTGCGCCGTGGAATAGGCCTTAGAGCGTATGGACAACACAACCCTGTGGTAGAATACCGAAACGAAAGTTACGATATGTTCTCGGCCTTGACCGACGCCATTAGGGAAGAAACCGCCAAGGTTGTGCTTTCGGCTGAAATTGCCGAAAAACGCGAAATCAAGCGTGAAAAGGTGGCCGAAGAAACCGGCGCCGGTGGCGATGACAGCGTATCTAAAACCGTTAGAGGCAAGGGTGTAGTAAGTAAAAATGCATTATGCCCTTGCGGCAGCGGCAAAAAATATAAACGCTGTTGCGGTAAAGATATAGATTAATTTTTAAAGGGGATTTAAAATGCCTGAAAAGGTTTTGGTTGCAATGTCGGGCGGGGTGGATTCCTCGGTAGCGGCAAAGGTTTTAATAGAGCAAGGCTACTGCTGTGAGGGTGCCATAATGTGCCTGCACCACGGCAGCACAAGCGTTAACGAAAATTCCGATATTTTAGATGCTGAAAATGTTTGCAATAATTTAGGTATTGGCTTTAATGTGCTTGACAAAAGAGCCGAGTTTAAAGAAAATGTGGTAAACAGTTTTATAAACGATTACATTGCAGGTTTAACCCCAAATCCCTGTGTTGTTTGTAACAAAACCATGAAGTTCGCAAGTTTTTTACAAAGCGCTAACGCTTTAGGTTGCCAAAAAATTGCAACGGGGCATTACGCCAGAATTAAATATAACACCAACACAAACAGGTATGAACTTTTAAAGGCTAAAGACCAAACCAAAGACCAAAGCTATTTTCTTTATTTTTTGAGCCAAGAGGTTTTGGCTAAAACACTTTTCCCGTTGGGAGAATATACCAAAGCAGAAATTAGGCAAATGGCTCAAAATTCAGACTTTGAAAATGCCCATAAAAAAGACAGCCAAGATATTTGCTTTGTGCCCGACGGCAATTATGCCGAGTTTATACAAAACAATTGTGGCAAAGGCCTTGAAAGCGGCGTTTTTACCGACAAAAACGGTAAAGTGTTGGGCGAAAATAAGGGTATTATTCACTACACAATTGGCCAACGCAAAGGCCTGGGAATAGCCCTTGGCAAGCCGCAGTTTGTGTTAAGCAAAAATGCCCAAAACAACACGGTTGTATTGGGTGATGAGCAAGACCTTTTTTATAAATATGTTAAGGTTAACAATGTTAACTTTATTTCGGTGCCTGATATAACAGAGCCCACCAAGGCCGAAGTTAAACTAAGATATGCTGCAAAACCACAACCTGCCACCATTAGAAAAACCGAGGGCGGTGTTATTGTGGAGTTCGAAGAACCCCAAAGGGCTCCCAGTGCGGGTCAAGCGGCCGTGTTTTATGTTAACGACAGTGTTTTGGGCGGTGGAATTATATCCGAAGCCTTTAATAGCCTGCAAGAATAATTTAGGTAATTATAAAACTTCACACTGCATAACCTTTAAAATAGGGGGAGTGCAAAGTGAAGTTTTTTATTTGTGTAATATTAATTTTTATGTTAGCGGTTTTTCCGGTTGGGGCCACCCAAATTGCGAGTGAATACCAAAACGCCGAAATTTTTGAACCGCTGCCTGAGCTAATAGAAACGGCAGCGCCAATAGGCCAGGTGTTAGAGCTTAATGCAAAATCGGTAATTTTGTTAGAGGCCAACAGCAAACAAATTTTATATGAAAGCAATAGCGACGAGAGGCTTAAACCGGCTTCTATTACCAAAATAATGTCGCTTTTATTGGTGTGTGAAGCCATAGAAAACGGCAGTTTAACGCTTGAAACCCAAATTACCGCCAGCCCTTATGCCTGCAGTATGGGCGGTTCGCAAATATGGCTTGAGCCCGATGAAATTATGACGGTGGATGAACTTTTAAAGGCTTGTTTTATAGCATCGGCTAACGATGCCACCGTTGCTTTGGCCGAGGCCGTTGCCGGCAGTGAAGAGGCCTTTGTATCACTTATGAACGAGCGAGCAAAACAGTTAGGCCTTAACGGCACTAATTTTGTGAACACAACGGGGCTCGATGCCGAAGGACACTTAACCAATGCGCATGATGTTGCCATTATGTCGGCCGAACTTATAAGCCACGAACTTGTTAAAAAATATTCAACCGTTTGGATGGATAGCCTGCGCCAAGGTGAGAGCGAACTTGTAAACACCAATAAACTTGTGCGTTTTTACGAAGGCTGCACAGGTCTTAAAACCGGCACCACTTCGGGCGCGGGGTATTGCGTTTCGGCCACCGCCGAGCGCGATGGTCTTTCGCTTGTGGCGGTTGTTATGTGCGCCGATTCCAGTAATAACCGTTTTGACGATGCTAGAAAATTGTTAAACTACGGTTTTGCCAACTATAAATACACAACAGTTGATTGTTCCGATATTGGTGAAATTAAAGTCCCGGTGTTATCGGGCACTGCGGGTTCTGTTTTGGTGGTACCCGACGGCAATTTGAACATATTGCTTAAAAAAAGCAATATGGGCGCAATAACCAAAAGTGTGTCGGTGCCAGAAAATGTTACGGCACCCATAGCGGCGGGAGATACGGTTGGCTGTGTTTATGTGAATGTTGGTCAAGAGCAGGTTGGGGTTATTGAATTAAAGGCAGAACACAGTGTTGAAAAACTTACACTTAAATTTATTTTCAAAACTTTGTTAAGGGCGCTTTTTACTTTGTAAATAAATTTTGAATTTTAAGCATATTTTTATTGAAAATATATGGGTTTTGGTGTAAAATATAATTAACAGAATTTTTAGGAGGCAATATAACAGAATGGCAATCAAATTCAGCACCAATTATGCCAGTGAATTTTTACGTGAAAACGATATTAAAGGCTTAGCAGCACAGGTTGATTTAGCCCATAATATGCTTGAAAGAAAAAATGGTTTAGGTAACGATTTTTTAGGTTGGGTAGACCTGCCTGTTAATTATGATAAAGAAGAATTTGACCGCATTAAAAAAGCGGCCGAAAAAATTAAAAATGACACCGATATTTTAATAGTTATAGGCATTGGCGGCTCATATTTGGGCGCCAGAGCCGCCATTGAATTTTTACACGGTCAATATTACAACAATTTGGCCAAAAACACACCGCAAATTTATTTTGCAGGCAACAGCATCAGCGGTTCAGATTTAAGCCAATTGCTCGAAATTTGCAAAGGCAAAAGAATTTCGGTTAACATTATTTCAAAATCGGGCACCACAACCGAACCGGCTGTGGCGTTCCGAGTGTTTAGAAAATTGTTAGAAGAACGTTATGGCGAAGCCGAGGCAGCCAAAAGAATTTATTGCACCACCGACAAAGCAAGGGGCACTTTAAAGCAACTTGCCGATGCCAAAGGTTACGAATGTTTTGTTGTGCCGGACGATGTGGGCGGCAGGTTCTCGGTTTTAACGGCGGTTGGCCTTTTGCCAATTGCTGCAAGCGGCGCCGATATTGACGCACTTATGGCCGGCGCAGCCCAGGCGCAAAAAGAATATTCTAACCCAAGTTTAGAAGAAAACGATTGTTATAAATATGCTGCCGTGCGTAACGCAATGTACCGCAAGGGCAAACAGGTTGAGCTGCTTGTTAGTTATGAACCACGTTTTGCCATGATGGCAGAATGGTGGAAACAACTTTATGGTGAGAGTGAAGGCAAAGACAACAAAGGTCTTTTCCCGGCATCTGTTACATTCTCTACCGATTTACATTCGCTGGGTCAGTTTGTGCAAGATGGCAGTCGCATAATGTTTGAAACTGTTGTTACCATTGGCTCCACAGGGTCCGACATTATTATTGAATCCGAAGAAAACAACGGCGACGGTCTTAACTTCTTGGCCGGCAAACCTATGTCTTTCGTGAACGAAAAGGCCTTTGAAGGCACCGTTTTAGCCCATACCGATGGCGGCGTGCCTAACTTTGTAATTTCACTTGATAAGGCTGACGAAAAAGAACTTGGCAAGCTTATTTACTTTTTTGAAAAGGCTTGTGCAATATCGGGTTATATGTTAGGCGTTAACCCGTTTGACCAACCTGGTGTTGAAAGTTACAAGAAAAATATGTTTGCTTTGCTTGGTAAACCGGGTTACGAAGCACAAAAGAAAGAACTTGAAGCAAGGCTTGGCAGGTAAAATTTGTAAATAGCTCCTAAAAGGAGTTAAAAATATAAAGGAGTTGGCATTTATGATTAAACTTATCGTTGGAAAAAAGGGTTCGGGCAAAACTAAAAAATTAATTGATTTAGTTAACAGCACCACAGAATCCAGCAAGGGTAACGTTGTATGTATAGAGTTAGGAGATAATTTAAGATTTAGCATTAGCCATAAAACAAGGCTCATTAATGTTGAAGATTTTGGCGTTAAAGGTTATAACGAATATTATGGTATGATTAGCGGCATTATTGCAGGCAACCACGATGTAACCGATATTTTTGGCGATGCAACCTTAAGAATTGGCTCACGCAATTATGACGAATTAGCCGATTTTTTAGACAGAGTTTCGGCCTTGGCTGAAGACAGCCACATAAACCTTTGCTTTACTATCTCGGCCGATGAAGCCGAGCTTCCTGCAAAGATTTTCGAAATTGCTGAAAAACTTTAATTTTTAAACAAAACAGGGTGGTGTTGCCACCCTGTTTTTTTATGTAAAAAAACCTTGACAAAAATTATTTGCACATATATAATAGATACTGCAACATTGGGGGGATTTTGTGATTTTAAGTTTAAAGGCAGCTTTTGCTACCGAAAATTACAGCGCCCCAATTAATTTTGAGTTGAATCTTTCCGATATTGAATTTTCGGGTGTGTACCCACTCAAAAAACCCATACAAATATCGGGTGAGTTATTCAACCGTGCAGGTGTGGTTGTGTTAAGAACACACTGCAAGGCCTGTTACCAAGCCCCGTGCGACCGTTGCGGTCAGGAATGCTGCAACAGCGTAACGGTAGATAAAGAGTATATCCTTGCTACCGAACTTGAAAATGAGGATAACGACAATATCTTGCTTGTAACAGAAATGGAGCTCAACTTGGCAGAGCTGTGCCGAACAGATGTGTTGCTTCATATCCCGATGAAGCATTTGTGCCACCAAGATTGCAAGGGCTTGTGCTCTGAATGCGGCAAAAATCTTAACCAAGGCGAATGCGGCTGCAACAAAAAGCAGATTGACCCGCGCCTAAGTAAACTTGCAGAACTTTTAAAATAATTTAACTTTAATTTATAATTTAAGGAGTGTTATAAAATGGCAGTACCAAAGAGAAAAACTTCAAAAGCAAGAAGAGATAAAAGAAGAAACAACTTATGGAAGCTTACCGCTCCCACATTAGTAAAATGTACCCGTTGTGGCGAATACAAAAGGCCACACAGGCTTTGCACCGCCTGCGGTTATTATGATGGCCGCGAGGTTATTAAGGTTGAAGACTAATATTTAGGCTAAACAAAATGGGTAGAGGAGGAGGAATTCCTTCTCTATTTTGTTTTAATGCAAAAATTTTGTAAAAAGGGGGAAAGAAAATGTCGGTTATAATTAAAAGTGTTTTAAATGGCTCGCCCGCACATAAAAAGGGCATAAAAGGCGGCGATGTTTTGGTTTCCCTTAACGGTAACAATATAATAGATGTTTTAGATTACAGGTTTTACCAAAACGAGAAAAAGGTTGTGTTAAGCCTTTTACGCGGCGGTAAACAGGTTAAAAAAACAATTCGTAAAAACGAATATGCCGAATTAGGTCTTGAGTTTGATACATATTTAATGGACAAACAGCGTTCTTGCTTAAACAAATGTATATTTTGTTTTATAGACCAAATGCCTAAAGGGCTTAGGGAATCGTTGTATTTTAAAGATGATGATTCCCGCCTTTCTTTTTTGTTTGGCAACTACATAACGCTCACCAATATTACCGAGCACGAAATTGAGCGCATTATAAAAATGCACATTAGCCCCATTAATATATCGGTGCACACCACCAACCCTGAATTAAGGGTTAAAATGATGAAAAACAAAAACGCAGGCAGGGTGTTAGAGGTTATTGAAAGGTTTAATAATGCCGGTATTAGTATGAACTGCCAGTTGGTTTTGGTGCCGGGCGTTAACACAGGCGCCGAACTTTGCCGAACCCTAACCGATTTAAGCAAATATGAAAATATTCGCTCGGTGGCAGCGGTACCGGTTGGTTTGACCGCTTTTCGCGAGGGGTTAACCAAAATAGAACCATTTAACAAGCAGACAGCCAAAGAAACTTTAGATATTTTAGAGCAGTTTGGCAATAAAAACCTAAAAGACTCACACGAGCGCAAATTTTACGGGGCCGACGAATTTTATATTCTGGCCGAGCAGGATTTTCCGCCATACGAATTTTACGGCGACTTTTTGCAACTTGAAAACGGCGTTGGTATGTGCGCATTGTTAAAGCAAGAGTTAACCGACGCCATAGAACTTACCAATGCCGAACCCAATCACAAAGAAATAACAATGGCTACCGGCGAAGCGGCCGCAGCACTTATTAACAGTTTGGTTTTTCAAATTAATGAAAAGTGGCCCCAAATTAAAATTAATGTTTGTCCAATTAAAAATAACTTTTTTGGCGGCAAAATAACTGTTTCGGGGTTGGTAACCGGGCGTGATATTATTAACCAATTAAGCGGCAAAAACTTGGGTGAAAAATTGCTCATTCCAAGCAGTATGCTGCGCCACGAAAACGATATGTTTTTAGATGACACAACGGTTTTAGAACTGCAAGAAAAATTAAATATTAAGGTAGTTGCCGTTAATAATAACGGCCAAGATTTATTAGATGCCGTTTTAGGCACGAAAGGTTAGGTGAAATATGGCTAAACCTATTATAGCGGTTGTTGGCAGGCCAAATGTGGGCAAATCCACATTGTTTAACAGGCTTGTTGGTAGTAGGGTTTCTATTGTAGACGACACCCCCGGCGTTACCCGAGACAGAATTTATGGCGATGCCGAGTGGCTGGGCAAAAAATTTACCCTTATAGATACCGGCGGCATTGAGCCCAAAACCAATGATTTTATTTTAAAAAGTATGCGCAATCAAGCAAAGTTAGCCATAGAAATGGCCGATGTTATAATTTTTGTAACCGATATTAAATCGGGCGTTACAGCGGCCGACAGTGATGTTGCTGCAATGCTGCAAAAAAGCGGCAAACCTATTGTGCTTTGTGTGAATAAATGCGATGGCATTGGTAAAGTTCCGCTCGAATTTTACGAATTTTATAATTTGGGCATTGGTGAACCCATTGCGGTTTCTTCGGTGCATGGCCACGGCACAGGCGACCTTTTAGATGCCGCGTTCGAGCACATAAATTTTACCGATAATACTGAAGATGATGAAGATATTATTAATGTTTCGATTATTGGCAAGCCAAACGCCGGAAAATCTTCACTTGTAAACTATTTAGCAGGTGAAGAACGCTCAATAGTGTCGGATGTTGCCGGCACCACCCGCGATGCCATTGACACCATTATTGAAAACAAGCACGGCAGGTTTAATTTTATTGATACTGCAGGTCTGCGCCGTAAAAGCAAGGTTGAAGACATTATTGAAAAATACAGCGTTTTGCGCGCCAAAATGGCAATTGAACGCAGCGATGTTTGCGTTATTATGCTTGACGGTGTAGACGGCTTTACCGAACAAGACTCTAAGGTGGCAGGTTTGGCATTAGAGCAGGGCAAGGCCTGCATTATAGCCGTTAACAAGTGGGACATTGTGGAAAAAGACGGATTTACTATGGATATTTACAGAAAAAATCTTATGAAAGATTTTTCGTTTATGTCTTATGCGCCGATAATTTTTATTTCGGCCAAAACGGGCCAAAGAATAGAACGCCTTTTTGAACTTATAAAATATGTTCACTCGCAAAACACAATGCGAATTTCTACAGGTATGCTTAACGATGTTTTGGCCGATGCCACTACTCGTGTGCAACCGCCGTCCGACAAAGGCAAAAGACTTAAAATATTTTATATTACACAGGCTTCTACCAAGCCGCCAACATTTGTGTGCTTTTGCAACAAGGCCGAGCTTTTTCACTTTTCGTACCAACGGTATTTAGAAAATCAGATTCGTTCTACATTTGGATTAGAGGGCACACCGGTTAGATTTGTTATTAGAGAACGTGGTGATAAATAATGAATTACTTAATTGCTATTATTACGGTTGTGGTTGCATATTTATTGGGAAGTATTAGTTTTGCGGTTATATTTACACAAAAATTAAATAATAAAGACATTAGAGATTTTGGCAGCGGCAATGCAGGCACCACCAATGTGCTAAGGGTTTTTGGCGCTAAGGCAGGGGCGTTGACCTTTGCTTTCGACATTATTAAAGGCGCCGTGGCCTGCCTTTTGGGGTTAGTTGTATTCAAATATTTTTTGCCCGAATTTAATGTTACATACGGCAAGTTTTTTTGTGCATTTGCCTGTATGTTGGGCCATTGTTTTCCGGTGTTTTTTCAGTTCCGTGGGGGCAAGGCTGTGGCCACAAGCGTAGGCATTTTTGCCGTTTGCTGCCACCCTGCCATAATAATAGGGCTTGTGTTTTTTGGCCTTAGTTTATTAATCGTTAAAATGGTTTCGGCGGCATCGTTAATAGCTACAACCGTAGTGGCTACCGTTACAATAATATGCGCATTTACAGGGTTTTTCCCCGCTGACACCAGCCCTTATATAATAAGTGTGTTAATGGTTGCTTGTGCGGCTATTGTGTTTTTCAGGCACAGTGAAAATATTGTTAGAATTTTAAACGGTACCGAAAAGAAATTTAAAATTAAAAAATAGTTTCGGGGGTTATATATGAAAATAAAATTTAACATATATAATGTTTTAATATTGCTTTTAGTTGCGGTGTTTTTGTTTTCGGGCTTTATGTTAGTTAAAACAATTATTATTGGCAAAAAAGAGCAGGCCGACTTTGAACAAATTGCAACCCTTGTAAAACCTGCCGACCCAACACCCGAAAAAACCGGACCCGAGCGGGATATTTCTGCTGTTTTGGCACAAAACCCCGACACAATTGGTTGGATTTATATTAAAGACACTGTTATAGATTACCCCGTTATGCACACCCCGCTTGAGCCGCAAAAATATTTAAGGCTTAGTTTTGGCGGGCAAAAGAGCAGTGCCGGCACTCCGTTTATGGATTACAGGTGTAATTTGGATTCCAATCATATATTAATTTACGCTCATAATATGAAAAACGGCACTATGTTTAACCAGTTAAGATGGTATAGGTCGCTTGAATATTTAAGGAACAACCCAATAATTGAATTTCATACCCAAAACAAAACCACAAAATATTCGGTTTTTGCGGTGGCTACTTTAAAGGGCGATGACCCTTGGTATTTAAACACAAACTTAGAAACCCCGCAGGAATATCAAAAACAAATAGAATACATAAAAAGCAAAGCCCTGTTTGAAACGGGGGTTACACCACAATATCCTGCAAAAATTTTAACCCTTTCCACCTGTGTTAATGGCAACGACGACAGTGAAAGGTATATTGTTGTGGCGGCCGAAGTTAATTAAAAAAGCAACCTTTTTGGTTGCTTTTTTTATTTTTGTAAAAATAACCAAATTTTAGCACCCAATAATATATATTGTGTACAAAAATCAATTTTTGCGAAAAAAATAGCAAATATTGTGGTTTACCCCCTTGAAATTCAAAAAAAATGTGATATAATATATTTGCTCGCTTAAAAATGGCATAATTTGTGCTTAATAATATAGTAAAACACAATATATAGTTATGGGGGAAGAAAAAATGCAGATTATTAAAAGAAGTGGCTCGGAAGAAAATTTTGACATTAATAAAATAATTGTGGCCATTACCAAGGCTAA
>JAFSIN010000084.1 GCA_017439765.1 Clostridia bacterium
TCTTCCATATCGCGTTCCGAAACCGAGCTTGTTTTTTCAAGCAGACGGTCGGCCAATGTGGATTTACCGTGGTCTATATGTGCAATTATGCAAAAATTTCTTATATTCTCTTTTGGGAATGACACAAATATATGCTCCTAACCTAAATTATTCATAATATTTTAACACAAATTTGCAAAATTTACAATAGTGAGCCCGTATTGAAAAATTTAAAATTTTGTGTTATACTTTAAAAAGTTTAAGGGGGCTTAATTATGAGCGAAAATAACTTTATTACAGCGGCGGTGGTAACCTATAACGATGCCGAAACTGCCGTTAATGCCATAAAAAGCATTAAATCAAACACAAAAAAATACCCCGTAAAAACTTTTGTGATTGATAACGCCTCTAAAACCGACCTGCCCCAACTTGAAAAAATAACCGATGTTTACATTAAAAACACAAAAAATTTGGGTTTTGGCAGTGCACACAATAAGGTTTTAGAGCATAAAATAGGTAAATATCACGCCGTTATTAACCCCGACATTACGCTGGATGGCGATGTTCTTTCTTTTTTGGCCGACGTTTTAGAGGCCAACCCAGACATTTGCATGATAACCCCCAAAATTTTAAATTATGACGGCACCGAGCAAAAATTGCCCAAGCAAAACCCTAACTATAAATACATTTTTTTAGGTCGTCTTGCCAAGCTTGGCGGTATTTTTAAAAAGGTGCGCAACGAATATATAATGGCCGACCATAATTTTGATGATATTACCGACATTAATTTTTGTACCGGATGCTTTTTTATGATTAGGGGCGATGTGTTCAAAAAACTTGGCGGGTTCGACCACAGGTATTTTATGTATATGGAAGATGCAGACCTTACCCGTATGGCAAAAAAATACGGCCGCACCGTTTTTTGTCCCGATGTTAGCGTTACACACCTTTGGGAACGCGGCAGCGCTAAAAGCATAAAACTGCTTTTTATACACTTAAAATCATTTTTTAAATATGCAGGCAAATGGAAATAAATTTTGTTTATAAGACAATCCCCTTTATTCATATGTTGAATAAGGGGGATTTTTATGTTTTTGAATTTACTTTATAAAATTGCATCGGGCATTTTTTATTTAGCGTTGCATGTGTCGCCTGTGGGCTCGTTCCCGCCGCCGTTAAAAAAGGCGGAGGAAGACTTGTTGCTTAAACAGTTTAAAAACGGCGATAATAACGCCAAAAACAAATTAATAGAGCATAATTTGCGGTTGGTTGCCCACATTGTGAAAAAATATTACACCGAAAACAATTCGCAAGACGACTTAATTTCCATTGGCACAATCGGGCTTATAAAGGCGGTGTCTACCTTTAAAAGCGACAAGGGCATACGCCTTGCCACCTATGCTGCACGGTGCATAGATAATGCAACCCTATCACAAATGATTTTTTGGTTACAAGAAGAACTCCCCATTGGAGAATTACCGAGCAGACGGCAGAAAATATGTATATAATGTCGCACACCGAAAACGGTGAAACAAAGCATTCTCCCTTATTTGTTTTAA
>JAFSIN010000085.1 GCA_017439765.1 Clostridia bacterium
AGGTTTACCCGGCATCGCTCACCAAAATTTTGGCAGCCGTTATAGTTGTTGAAAATACCCCAAATTTAGACTCGGAAATTATAACCACAACAAAATCGGCCTTAAGGGCAATATCGGGCACGGGTTCAAGCGTTATAGGGCTTAAAGAGGGCGAGCAACTAACGGCAAGGCAGGCATTAGCCTGCTTAATGGTGTCGTCTGGTGGCGATGTGGCCTATGCCATAGCCGAGCATTACGGTGGCTCTACCCAAGGGTTTTTAGATTTAATGAATGCCAAAGCGGCCGAAATCGGAATGAAAAATTCACACTTCAGCAACCCCGTGGGGCTTCACGATGAACTAACCTACACCACCGGCAACGATATTGCAGTTTTAGCTAAATATGCGCTGCAATATGAAGTTTTAAAGGAGATTACATCGGTTTCGCGTTATGTTGTGCCCGCCACAAACATGGCCCCTTCACGCACACTTTCAACCACCAATTTTTTAATTGACCCAACAACCAACTATTATTACCAATATGCCAAAGGTTTTAAAACCGGTTTTACCGACCAAGCCGGCCGCTGTGTTGTAAGCACGGCAAGCTATGGCGGATATAACTATCTTTGTGTAATAATGGGTTGCAAAAATGCCGATGGCCGCCGAAACGAATTTTTAGACAGCCGTAACCTATACCGTTGGGCTTTTAATAATTTTGAATATAAATCACTTTTAGATACAACCAAACCCGTTACCGAAATAAAGGTTAATTTGTCAATTTCGACCGACCATATTCCACTTTATGCCGAAAAAGACTTAACCAAAATATTCCCAAAGGCTGCCGATTCTTCTACCATTACGGTAAGGCCTAATTTAATAGCCGAGTCGGTGGATGCGCCTGTAAAAGAGGGCGATATTTTAGGCACTGCCGACATTATATATTCCGAACAGGTTATTGGAACGGTTAATTTAGTAGCGCACAACAACATTAAACCAAACATTATTTTACAAATAGCAAGAGCCTTTAAAAACTTTTTTAGCTCGGTTATATTTAAAATAATTTTAATTATTTTGCTGCTTGCCGCCGCTATTTATGTTGGAATAATAATTAAACTTAACCTGGGGCGCAGCCACCGCCGCAAAGTAAAATATATACCATATGATAAACACGGTAAAAAATAAAAAGTGCAGTTAAACTGCACTTTTTTATTTTTACATATTTGGATATAACCCGTTTTGTTCCATTTGGCTTATGGCATTAACTACGGCTTCTTTATCTTCTTTATATGTAACGCCATACCATTTTTCTTCGGCCACCAAAACCTTGGCCTTTTTTTCGCCCGATTTTATAAGTGTGTCTACTACACTGGGCAAATAAAACTCGGATTTTTCTTTGTTTATAAATTCCTCTAAAAACAAGTTAAACTCACGCTCTAAATATTTAAAAATGTCGGTGGTAAAGCCCCACATATTCATAGAGACCACGGTGTCGGGGGCAAGCGGATGCCAAGTTTCATCGTCTAAAGTGTATTTACAATCAATAATTTTAGTGCGTTCGGTAATATCTTTTAAAAATCCGTCTTCTTCTGAGCACACACCCCTCGAAACCGAGCCGTTCTCGGTTAAAGTATTAGCGAGTCTAAAGCCCACCATACAATAATTTTCTGTTTGCTCTTTTAAATAATTATATATTTTTTGGAATGCTGTTTTGCCATAAAAATCGTCGGCATTGATTACGGCAAACGGGGTTTTTACAACATCTTTGCAACAAAGAATTGCTTGACCTGTGCCCCAAGGCTTAGTGCGCTCGGGCGGGCAGATAAAACCGTTTGGTAAATTTTCTTTTTCTTGAAAAACATATTCTACATTAACCTTTTTTTCAACACGGCTGCCAACAATGCTTTTAAACTCTTGTTCTATGCCCCTGTTTATAACAAAAACCACCTTGTTAAAACCGGCTTCTATGGCATCATAAACCGAAAAATCTAAAATAGCTTCGCCGTTTTTACCAACGGGGGCAACCTGTTTTAAACCGCCGAAACGGCTGCCCATGCCTGCTGCCATAACCACAAGTGTTGCATTAAATTCGCTCATAATTATTACTCCTCTATCTCTCTTAAAGAGTTGGATTTTCTTGCGTTTTTATTATCTTTATCATCAAAGCCTTCGGTACTTTCACGCATAAATAAAATTTTAATGGTCATCATAACCAATTTAATATCTAAAAGCAAGGAATACCGCTCTATATAAATTAAATCCATTTTTAATTTATCTTCGGGGGTGGTGTTATATTTACCGTATATTTGCGCATACCCCGTAAGGCCGCCCTTTACCCTGTGGCGTAAATCAAAGTCGGGGAATCGGTTAGTATATTCATAAACATTCTCTATTCGTTCGGGTCTTGGGCCTACAAACGACATACTGCCAAACAAAATGTTAAATAACTGCGGCAGTTCGTCTAACCTTAGAGGTCTTATTATTTTGCCCACGGGTGTTATGCGATTGTCGTTTTCGGTAGCCTTAACGGCACCGTCTTTATCGGCATTTACCACCATTGAACGAAACTTTAAAACATTGAATATTTTTCCGTTTTTGGTAATTCGGTTTTGTTTGAATAAAATAGGTCCGCCATCGCATATCTTTATGGACACCGCAATAATAAACATTATTGGGCTTGAAATTATAATGCCCACAAGTGAGAACACAATATCTATAAAACGCTTAATTGCGCGTTGCTCAATTGTAAGGCCACGGTTGCGGCACATAAGCACGGGTGTGTCGGATATTTGAATGTGATAACTGTTGCCGATTATAATCTCGGTGCTGCTTGGCAAAACATACACCCTTTTCATTTTAGCGTAACAATAGGCTAAAATATCGTATTTAATGGTCTTGTCAATATCGCAAATTAAAACGGCATCGTAATCGTCTATAATTTCTTTAATTTCTTGGGTGCTGTACCTTAGCAACGACACCCCACGGGAAACCTGGAAACGCTCAGGGATTTTTGAAATTTTTTGAATAAGTTTGCCGCTAGAGGATTCGTCGGTAAACACGGCTATCATTTTACGAGCGCTATAAAGTCTAAAATAAATGGTGTTTGCGCAATAGGCCCCAATAAAACAAACCGCTATTTGTAAAACGAGTGATAGCACCATTGGCAAAACCGCCACAGCCCTGCGCGAAAGCAGACTTAGTTCTAAATAAATAATAAAATTTGTGAAAAACAGCGCTAACGACTGACTGTAAATTATTTCGTGCAGGCGGTTAATGCCTATTCAGAATACACCATATAAAACAATAAATGTTATTAATAAAAACAAATAAGAAAGTACTATTATATTATTAGCAAAATCACTAAAAAGCGAATATACATAAAAGCC
>JAFSIN010000086.1 GCA_017439765.1 Clostridia bacterium
ACTGTTTCGGTAGGAAAGTTGCATATCTTCTTTATTAACGGTTTTAACATTACCGTTTTTATCTAACACAGTGGCCGAAATTATTGAATCTTTAATTTCGCCGCCATATGCGCCTGCATTCATAAACACAGCACCGCCAACGCTTCCCGGTATGCCATAGGCAAATTCGAGCCCCGAAAGACCGTTTTTAGCAGCAAATCCGCAAAGCGAAAACAGGGTAGCGCCGGCCTCGGCTTTAATGAGCCCTTCGCCAATAATTTCGGTTTTTTTAATAAGGTCTAAGCTTAGCACCACACCCTTAATTCCAAAATCCGAAACCAGCAAATTAGAACCCTTGCCCAAAACTGTCAAATCAATACCGTTTTGTTTGCAGGTATTATATACAAATATAAGTTGCTCAATATTGTGGGGCGCCACAAACAAATCGGCATTACCACCTATTTTAAAGGTTGTGTGGCGGCACATGGGCTCGTTTTCCAAAAAACTTATTTTATTGTTGGCAAACAGTTTTTTAACCTGTGTTAAATCCATATAATATGCCCCTAAAATTTATTTGTAAAGGTTGCAAAGAAAAGCGGCGCCAATAATACCGGCATCGTTGCCAAGTTCGGCCACACGAATTTTGCTTTGCAAATCAACATTTTTAGAATATCTTTCAAGTCTGATATATTCTTTTATCGGCTCAATTAAATAGTCGCCTTCTTTAGAAATTCCGCCACCAACACAAACAACTTCGGGTTGGAAGATATTAATGGTGTTTACTATTCCTGTTGCAACATATTCAATATATTTATCCACTACCATTTTGGCCACGGCATCGCCCTTGCGCATAGCATCAAAGGCGGTTCGGCCGCTTACTTTATCTATATTGCCGTCAACAAGTTCCCACATAATGCTTTTTTGAGCCATTAGCATTGCGTGTTTTGTTTGGCGAATTAAAGCGGTTGCCGAAGCATAGGCTTCCCAGCAACCACAACGGCCGCAACTGCAAAATTCGCCGTTTTTAAGTATAACGGTGTGGCCGAGTTCGCCGCCTGCGTGGTTAAAGCCTGAAAAGATTTTGCCATCTATAATAATTCCGCTGCCAACACCGGTGCCCAGTGTTATGGCAATAAAACTTTTTTTACCTTTGCCGGCACCTGCCAAAAGTTCACCATATGCGGCGGCGTTGGCATCGTTTTCAATATAACAATCAAACCCTGTGCGGTCTTTAATCATTTGGCATAAAGGTAGGTTGCTAAAGCCCAGGTTGTTAGAGGTGGCAACAACACCGGTTTCGGGCACAACCGAGCCCGGCGAACCAATGCCCACAGCTACAATTTGACTTTTTTCAATGCCTGCGTTTTTAATAGCTTCTTCAACGGCTGTGGCAATATTATCGGCAATGGCTTCGGGGCCGGCCGATGAATTTGTTTTTACCTTGCCGCGACCTAATATTTTATAATTTGCATCAACAACACCGGTAGCAATGTTTGTTCCGCCTAAATCAATTCCTAACCAATACATAATTTTGCCTCCATTAAAAAACTTGAATTTCTTTATCTGCGTTGGCAGTAACGTCGTCGGTCATACCTAACTTTATAAGTAGGTCTTCGGCGGCATTATAGCCTAATTTCTTTTGCCTGTTGTTCATAGCGGCAACTTCAATAATAACCGCTAAGTTTCGTCCCGGTTTTACCGGTATTGTAAGGGAAGGTATATTTAAACCTAAAAGCTCGGTTGATTTGCTTTCAAGACCCATGCGGTCATAGACCTTGTTAATATCCCATGGCTCCAGGTTAATAATTAGGTTAATGTTTTCGGTAAGTTTTACGGCACCCGCACCAAAAATACGGCTGGCGTTAATAATGCCAATGCCCCTGAGTTCTATAAAGTGCCTAATGTTGTCGGGGGCCGAACCCACTAAAGATTTGCTCGAAACCTTGCGAATTTCTACGGCGTCGTCGGCAATAAGGCGGTGGCCGCGCTTAACCAGTTCAATGGCGGTTTCACTTTTACCAACGCCGCTTTCGCCAAGCAGCAGAATACCTTCGCCGTAAACCTCAACCAAAACACCGTGGCGGGTAATGCGTGGGGCTAAATGCAAATTTAAAAATGCAATAAGCGCAGACATAAACGCAGATGTTCCGTCTTGTGTTCTGAGTAG
>JAFSIN010000008.1 GCA_017439765.1 Clostridia bacterium
CATCGCCTGGTGCAGATGTATAACCGTGCAAAGCTGTGCTATCGGTATTACTAATAATATCAATTAAAGATTCATTTACAACACTTGGTGCGGGCACACTGGGGTTACCCAAACTAAAATCGAAAACATTTTCGGCTCCGATTTCGGCCGACCTTTTCAGTCCGTATTCAAATGTTTCTCTAATAACGGAACGAACATTACCTAAATCAAGCATTTTTTCAGAAAACATACCTACACATCCTTAATTTCTTTAATTATTAATTATAAAACTTTTTTAAACATGTGTCAAGAAATTAGATAATTATGAAATATTTATATTTTAAGTATTGACATAATAAATATTAAATTTTAAAATAAATATATAAAGTTAACGGAGGTTGATTTAATGTATAGCGAACTTTTAAAATTATGGGAAACAAATGCTACCGAAGATAAAGACCTAATTACCGAGATTAATTCTATAAAAAATAATCCCGAAGAAATTTCTGACAGATTTTATAAAGAACTTGATTTTGGTACTGCAGGACTCAGAGGTGTAATTGGCGTTGGCACCAACCGAATGAATATTTATACAGTTGGTCGTGCTTCACAAGCTTTGGCCGAATACGTTAAAAGCGTTGATGAAAACGGCAGTGTTGCTATTGCATATGACAGCCGTATTAAATCTTTTGAGTTTGCTAATGCCGCAGCCTCGGTTATAGCTTCTAACGGCATTAAGGTTTACATTTATAACGAATTAATGCCCACCCCTATGCTGTCTTTTGCTGTACGCAGGCTTAAATGCCAGGCCGGTATTGTTATTACCGCCAGCCACAACCCCGCAAAATATAATGGTTACAAAGCATATGGACCCGATGGTTGCCAACTTCAACCCGATGCCGCCAATGATATTTTAAAAAGAATGCAAAAAATCGATTATTTCAGCGGCTTGGAAGTATGTAATTTTACTAAATATTTAAACGAAGGCAAAATTGAATATATTAGCCAACAAATTATTGATGAATATTTAGCCGAGGTTAAAAAACAATCCTTTGCTGATGAAAGTTATAATTTGCCGGATTTATCGGTAATATATACACCATTGCACGGCACCGGTAATAAGCCTGTTCGTGAAATTTTAAAACAAATTGGTGTTAATAACATTGCCATTGTTTCTGAGCAAGAATTACCCGACGGCAATTTCCCAACAGCGCCCTACCCCAACCCCGAAATTAAGCAACCGTTCGAACTTGCTTTAAATTTAACCAAAAAATTTAAAGCCGATTTAATTTTAGCAACCGACCCCGACTGCGACCGTGTTGGTATTGCTGTTTTAAATAATGGCGAATATACCTTAATGTCGGGCAACGATGTTGGCGCTTTACTTTTAAATTACATTTTAGAACGCAGAACTCAACTTAATTTAATGCCACAAAACCCCGTTGCAGTTAAAACAATTGTTACAACCGATGTTTGCCAAAAAATTGCCGACAAATTTGGTTGCCAATTAATAAATGTTTTAACCGGTTTTAAATTTATTGGCGAACAAATCGCATTACTTGAAAATAAGGCCCAAGAAAATCGTTTTATTTTCGGTTACGAAGAAAGCTATGGTTATTTGCCTGCCGCCTATGTGCGAGATAAAGATGCCGTTGTAGCTTCAATGTTAATTTGCGAAATGGCAGCCTACTATAAAACTCAAGGCCTTTCTTTACTTGATAAACTCGCTTCCATTTTTAACGAACACGGTTATTATTTTAACTCACAAAAAAGTTTTTCATTTGAAGGCCAAACCGGTATGCAAAAAATGGAAAATATTATGGAAAATCTGCGCAATAACCCACCAAAACAGATT
Organism: Clostridia bacterium; assembly: GCA_017439765.1. Classification (GTDB taxonomy): domain Bacteria; phylum Bacillota; class Clostridia; order Oscillospirales; family Acutalibacteraceae; genus SIG565. Next base: position 1,835 of record JAFSIN010000008.1, read on the forward strand.
TCGCAATACAATGTTATTGCTGTGTCAGATTATTTAAAATCCACTAAAACAGACGTTAATGGCAATGTTTCAAAAATTGAACTGCCAAAATCTAATGTAATCGAATTTCTTTTAGATGGTGGCTCTAAAGTAATTTTAAGACCTTCGGGCACAGAACCAAAAATTAAAGTTTATTTAATTGCAGTTGATAACAACAAAGATTTAGCTACCACAAAACTTAAAGACATTGAAAATTCAGCAGAAAATTTATTAAAATAAAAAAGAAAAGCAGACTTTAAAGTCTGCTTTCTTTTTTTAATTTGTAGTTTTAGTAGTTGTGGTTTCGGTTGGTTCTTCGGCTTTTTCTGTATATAGTTCACCCGGGTGGGCTGTACACACAACCGGAATGTTGCTTTTTCTGTACCAACCAAGTTTACGACTGGTGCAATTTTCGGTAGCAAGTTCGCCAGTTTCGGTACAAAAATATTTACTTGTTGCATATTGGCTATCGGTAAATTCTTTGGCCTTTAACTTTGAATGTACCTGCGACATTACATTTGACCACATTACCCTTGCCGTGTAGTTTTGAGCAACATTTTTCATAATATCATATCCACACCAAGAAGAACCAACATAATAAGGTGTTCCACCGGTAAACCAACAGTCCATATCTAAGTTTGATGTACCTGTTTTGGCATAAATTTTCATATGTGGAACATATCCGCCGGCACCGGCACCGGTACCTTCGGCACCGTAAACAACATTCTGTAAAAGGTGGTTCATTACGGTTGCGGTATCTTCACTCATAGCAACAACAGGGTCTGGCTCATATTC
>JAFSIN010000087.1 GCA_017439765.1 Clostridia bacterium
AGCCGAGTTCGACAATTACAAAAAAAGAACCGAGCGCGAAAGCGCCGCCACGGTAGAATACACCAAGGCCGCCGTTCTTAAAAAACTTTTACCCATTATTGACAACATTGACCGTGCCAAAGAGGCCGAATCGGGCAGCCCGGATTATATTAAGGGAATTGAAATTATTATTAAACAATTATCCACCCTTACAGAAACCTTAGGGCTTACCCCACTGGCTGCCGCAGGCGACCAATTTAACCCCAACATTCACGATGCCGTAATGCATATTGAAGACGCCGATTTAGGCGAGAATGTTGTTGCTGAAGTTTTACAGCAAGGCTATAAAATAGGCGATACTGTAGTGCGCGCAGCAATGGTCAAGGTTGCAAACTAATATAAAAAATAATAACATATATAAAAGGAGTAATTTATTATGGGAAAAATTATAGGTATTGATTTAGGTACAACTAACTCTTGCGTTGCCGTTATGGAAGGCGGCGAAGCCGTTGTTATAGCTAATGCCGAGGGCGGCAGAACCACCCCCAGTGTTGTAGCTTTTTCAAAAACAGGCGAACGCATGGTAGGTCAGGTTGCAAAACGCCAGGCCATAACCAACCCTGACAGAACCATTAGTTCTATCAAACGCGAAATGGGCACAAGCCACACCGTAGTAATTGACGACAAAAAATATACCCCACAAGAAATTTCGGCCATTATTTTGCAAAAATTAAAGGCCGATGCCGAAGCATATTTGGGTACTACTGTGTCAGAAGCTGTTATTACGGTTCCTGCCTATTTTACCGACGCACAACGTCAAGCCACTAAAGATGCCGGCAAGATTGCAGGCTTAGAGGTTAAAAGAATTATTAACGAACCCACCGCTGCTGCTTTAGCCTATGGTATAGACAAAGATTCGGACCAAAAGGTTATGGTTTATGACCTTGGCGGCGGTACATTCGACGTTTCTATTATTGAAATGGGCGATGGCGTTCAAGAAGTTTTAGCCACCGCAGGTAACAACCGTTTAGGCGGCGACGACTTTGACAAACGCATTATGGACTATATTGTTGCCGGCTTTAAGGCCGAAAGCGGCATAGATTTATCGGGCGATAAAATGGCTATGCAACGTGTTAAAGAGGCTGCCGAAAAGGCTAAAATTGACCTTTCAGGTATGACCCAGGCCGATATTAATTTGCCATTCATTACAGCCGATGCCAACGGCCCAAAACACTTTGAAACCACCATTACCCGTGCTAAATTTAACGAACTCACAGCCGATTTGGTTGAGGCCACAATGGCACCTGTTCGCCAAGCCTTAGCCGATTCGGGGCTAAACAAAAACGAAATTAACAAGGTTCTTATGGTTGGCGGTTCTTCCAGAATTCCTGCCGTGCAAGAAGCCGTTAAAAACTTTATTGGCGCCGAACCCTTTAAGGGAATTAACCCCGATGAATGTGTTGCTGTTGGTGCAGCACTGCAAGGCGGTGTTTTAGGCGGCGATGTTAAAGGTTTATTATTGCTTGATGTTACCCCGCTTTCTTTAGGTATTGAAACAATGGGCGGCGTTTCCACAAAGGTTATTGAAAGAAACACCACCATTCCCGCTAAGAAAAGCCAAATCTTCTCCACCGCTGCCGACGGTCAAACATCGGTTGAAGTACACGTGCTTCAGGGCGAACGTGAATTCGCTAAAGACAACAAAACCCTTGGCGTGTTCCACCTGGACGGTATTGCCCCTGCCCCACGCGGAATTCCCCAAATTGAAGTTACTTTTGATATAGACGCTAACGGTATTGTTCATGTTTCGGCCAAAGATTTAGGCACAGGCAAAGAAAACGACATTACCATTACCGCCAGCACAAATATGTCTAAAGATGATATTGACAAGGCCGTTAAAGAGGCCGAGCAATATGCCGCCGAAGATAAAAAACGCCGTGAGGACATCGATTTAAGAAACGGCGCCGACCAAATGATTTACCAAACCGAAAAAACAATTACCGAACTCGGCGACAAAATAACCGAGGAAGAAAAATCCAAAATCGAATCGGCTAAAGATGCTTTGAAAGAGGCATTAAAGGGCGATAATTCCGATGATATTAAGGCTAAGCAAGAAGCACTTCAAAAAGAAATTTTCGCTATTAGCGAAAAACTTTACAAAGCCAGTGCCGAAGCTCAAGCAGCTGCAGGCGGTGCCGAAAATGCTGCACCCGACAATAATGTTTACGATGCCGATTTTACCGACGTTGACGAAAACAATAAATAATAACCAAATTAATAGGGCGGTTTAACCCGCCCTATACCCTATTACATAGGAGAGTTTTTTGTGGCAGATAAAAGAGATTTTTACGAGGTGCTGGGCGTAGATAAATCGGCCAGCGACGATGAACTTAAAAAAGCGTACCGAAAAGCCGCCAAAAAATACCACCCCGACTTAAACCCCGGCAACACCGAGGCCGAAAAGAATTTTAAAGAGGTTAACGAAGCATACGAGGTTCTGTCCGACAAAGAAAAACGCGCCCGTTACGACCAATTTGGCCACGCCGGTGTCGACCCTAACTTTGGTGCAGGCGGCGGTAATCCATACGGCAGCGGTTTTGGTGGATTCGGCGGGTTCGAAGGCTTCGATGGCTTTGGCGATTTAGGCGATATTTTCGGCAGTATATTTGGTGGCGGCGGCAATACACGCCGTAATCCGAACGCACCACGCCGTGGCGCCGACACAGCCACCAATGTTATTCTATCATTTGAAGAAGCCGCCAAAGGTTGCAAAAAAAGCGTTAAGGTTACCCGCATAGAAACCTGTGATGAATGCTCGGGCAGCGGCGCTAAAAAGGGCTCCAGCCCCAAAACCTGTTCTGCCTGCCATGGCAGCGGTTTTGTAACAACCATGCAACGCACACCTTTTGGCACCATACAAAACAGACAACCCTGTGAACACTGCCGTGGTACCGGCAAAATTATAGATAACCCCTGCACTAAGTGTAACGGAAAAGGCCGAGTTCGCACAACCCAAACACGCGAGGTTAATATTCCCGCCGGCATAGACGACAGTCAAATTATAAGCGTGCGTGGCGGTGGCGATGCCGGAGTTAACGGCGGACCATCGGGCGACCTTAGAATTAATGTTACAGTGCGCCCCCACCCCATTTTTGAAAGGGACGGGTTTGATATTTACTGCGAGGTGCCAATAACCTTTGCTCAGGCCGCTTTGGGAGCCGAAATTATTGTGCCCACCATTGATGGCAAGGTTAAATTCAACATTCACGAAGGCACCCAACCCGGCGAAGAATTTCGCCTAAAAGGCAAGGGCGTGCAAAGGCTTAATTATTCGGGCCGTGGCGACCAATTTGTTAAAATTACGGTTGAGGTTCCAAAAAACCTTACCAAAGAACAAAAAGAAAAATTACAAGAGTTTGAAAAACTTTCGCAAGACAAAAACTATAAAAAGCGACGCACTTTTGCCGATAAATTAAAAGATATTTTCGATTAAAAAAAGGCTTACATTTTAAAATGTAAGCCTTTTTTCTTTATATAAGTTCTTCAACCAAAACAACCTTGTTTTGTTCAAGCGATTCTTTAACATTAATTATTCGCTGGTTAGAAGAACCCCTGAATTTTAATGTAATATCCTTTAATTCTTCCACAAACCTGCCGTCCACCAAAACATCAATTAATTTTAACAGTTCCAGCGTGTGTTGGCCGTTAGCACGGCTTTGACCTAACAGTTCGCTGTCAAATAAAAATCCGGTGTAACACCAAATATTTTTGTTTGGGTAAACACTTTTAACCCGTTTTAAAAGGTTTATTAAGGCGGGTTGGTTTTCGGGCTCGAACGGTTCACCGCCAAGTAACGAAAGGCCCGAAATATAGTCGGGTTCCATGGCCTTTATAATATAATCCTCGGTTTCGGTGGTAAAGGGTGTGCCATAGTTAAAACTCCAGGTTTGGCTGTTAAAACAATTTTTGCAGCAGTGCCTACAACCCGAAACAAAAAGCGAAACCCTAACACCTAAGCCGTTGGCAATATCGTTATTTTTAATTTCACCATAGTTCATATTTTCACCTTAAAGTAAAAATCCGAGCCTTGCGGCTCGGATTTAGTTTTATAAATGAAGCACGCGTTCTTTAATTTCTTGTGTTCGGCCTTGGTTCCAATATTGTGTGCCTATATAACCGCAGGTGCGCCTTGCAACATTCATTTTTGCTTGGTCGGTATTACCGCATTTTGGGCAACGCCAAATAAGCTTGCCGTGGTCATCTTTAATAACCTCGATTTCGCCATCGAATCCACATTCTTGGCAATAATCGCTCTTTGTATTTAGTTCTGCATACATAATATTTTCGTAAATATACTGCATAACCGACAACACGGCCTCTAGGTTGTCTTGCATATTAGGAACCTCAACATACGATATTGCACCGCCCGGCGACAATGCCTGGAACTTAGATTCTAATGCCAGTTTATCAAAGGCATCTATGGGCTCGGTAACGTGCACGTGGTAACTGTTGGTAATATAGTTTTTGTCGGTAACGCCCTCTACAATGCCAAACCTTGCCTGCAAACACTTAGAGAATTTGTAGGTTGTGCTTTCAAGCGGGGTGCCGTAAAGCGAATAATCTATATTCTCGGCAGCCTTCCATTTTGCTGTATATTCGTTTAACTTTTTCATAATCTCGAGGCCTAATTCTTCGCCCTCGGGCTCGGTTAATTTTTTACCGTTAAGCGCATAAACACATTCCCACAAGCCTGCAAAACCTAACGATATTGTTGAATAACCGCCGTGTAGCAGGCTGTCAATGGTTTCACCCTTTTTAAGCCTTGCCAAAGCGCCGTACTGCCAAAGAATTGGCGCAGCATCAGAAAGTGTGCCGGTTAACCTTTCGTGGCGGCACTGCAAAGCACGGTGGCACAGTTCCATACGTTCATCAAATATCTGCCAGAATTTTTCCATATCTTTATTGGCCGAAAGACCAATATCAACAAGGTTAACGGTTACAACGCCCTGGTTAAAACGGCCATAATATTTAGCGTTGCCGTTTTCGTCAACATAAGGCGTTAAGAAACTGCGGCAGCCCATGCAGGTGTAGCAGTTACCGTTGCCGTTTTTATCAATTTTGTTTTTAAGCATAATTTTTTCCGAAATATAATCGGGCACCATTCTTTTAGCGGTGCATTTTGCTGCTAATTTGGTTAAATACCAAAAACGAGTTCCCTCTTTAATGTTATCTTCCTCTAAAACATAAATAAGTTTTGGGAAGGCAGGGGTTATCCAAACGCCCTCTTCATTTTTAACACCACGGTAGCGTTGTTTAAGGGTTTCTTCAATAATCAAGGCTAAATCGGCCTTTTCTTGCTCGGTTTTTGCTTCGTTCAAATACATAAACACGGTTACAAACGGGGCTTGACCGTTAGTTGTAAGCAATGTTACCACCTGGTATTGTATTGTTTGAACACCCTTGCTAACCTCTTCGCGCAGGCGTTTTTCTACAATTTTATTAAGCTTTTCCTCGGAAATTTCTAAATCAATTGCGGCGAATTCTTCGGCAACCTGTTTTTGCAGTTTTTCACGGCTAATTTGCACAAAGGGCGCCAAGTGTGTAAGGCTTATGCTTTGGCCGCCATATTGGTTAGAGGCAACCTGCGCAATAATTTGTGTAGCAATGTTGCAAGCGGTAGAAAAACTGTGTGGCTTTTCAATGAAAGTGCCGCTTATAACGGTGCCGTTTTGCAACATATCTTCCAAATTAACTAAATCGCAGTTATGCATATGTTGCGCAAAATAGTCGGCATCGTGGAAGTGAATAAGGCCTTGTTCGTGGGCTTCCACAATGTCATTTGGCAATAATATACGCTTGGTAATATCCTTGCTAACCTCGCCGGCCATATAGTCGCGTTGAACGCTGTTAACGGTTGGGTTTTTATTTGAGTTTTCTTGCTTAACCTCTTCGTTGTTGCACTCAATAAGCGATAATATTTGTTCGTCGGTTGTGTTGGATTTACGAATTAACGCACGATTATAACGGTATTTAATATATTTTCTGGCAACCTTAAAGGCCTGCTTTTGCATAATGCCGTTTTCAACCAAGTCTTGAATTTCTTCTACGCTCAGGGCTCTGTCCACTGCGCCGCAAGTATTCTTCACGCTTTGG
>JAFSIN010000088.1 GCA_017439765.1 Clostridia bacterium
TATGTTATTAGAATTGATAGGGTAAATAATACCGATACATTCGATTTAGATGTCGAAATGAGCGAAAATATGTTTACCGACGACCTAAAGAGCATTACAAAAACCGAAAAAGAAATTACCGAAAAATTGCGCTCTACATTAGGCCTTGGCGTTAAGGTGCATTTGGTTAACCCAAAATCTATTGCCCGAAGTGAAGGCAAGGCAAAACGCATTATAGATTTGCGTAAAATTTAAGGAGGGTTTGTTTATGTTAGTAGAACAAATTTCTGTTTTCATTGAAAATAAAGGTGGTAAACTTTCCGAGATTGCCGATATTTTAGCACAAAATAATATTGATATTTCGGCATTATCTTTGGCCGATACCGACGAATACGGTGTGCTTCGCATGATAGTCAGCAACCCGCATAAAGCCAAGCAGGCCTTGAGTGAGCACGGAATTATAGGCAAGGTAACCAATGTTTTAGCCGTGGCTATTGAAGATAAGCCGGGTGGTTTTGCCAGCTCTTTAAACGAGCTTACCAAAAATAATATTGAGGTAAAATATATGTATGCCTGCATATCGCACGAGGTTGGCAAGGCTATAATGCTCTTAAGTGTTGATGACCCAATTAAAGCCGATAGTATTATTAACGAAACCGGCAATGGAGATATTAACCCTTCGGCAATTTACCGTATTAATTAGGTGGAATATTTATTATTTAAGAATAATATATTAACGGGGGTATTTTTTGCCCCCGTTTTAATATTTGACATTTTATTACAGTTTTAGTATAATTAAGCGGTATTAATATGTTTTAAAGGGTGTTTTTAATGGTATATAACAATATATTAGAGGCTATAGGCAACACGCCAATTATTCGCCTTAATAATATAGTTGATAAAGACAGCGCCGAAATTTTAGTTAAGTTTGAAGGCCTTAATGTTGGCGGTTCAATAAAAACCCGCACAGCACTTAATATGTTGCAAGAAGCCGAGAAAAAAGGCATTATTAACAAAAACACAATTATTGTTGAGCCAACCAGCGGCAACCAAGGCATTGGCCTTGCGTTAGTGGGCGCAGTATATGGCTATAAGGTAAAAATAATTATGCCCGATTCGGTTAGTGAAGAACGCCGCAAATTAGTTAAACAATACGGCGCCGAGGTTATTTTAGTGCACGACGCCGGCAACATTGGCAAGTGCATAGAAGAATGCCTTAATTTAGCTCTGGAAATGAAAAGTAAAGACAAAAATGTGTTTGTACCTCAGCAGTTTGAAAACCCTGCAAACCCTTCCATACAACGCTCGGGCACAGGCACCGAAATTTTAAACCAGGTGAACGGCCCAATACACGGCTTTTGCTCGGGCATAGGCACAGGTGGCACCATAACCGGCATTGGCGAGACATTAAAGGCGGCCAACCCCGATATTACAATATGGGCGGTTGAACCCGAAAATGCAGCAATATTATCGGGCGGCTCAATTGGCACACACATTCAAATGGGCATTGGCGATGGCATTATACCTAAAATTTTAAACCAAAACATTTATAACGATGTTTGTATTGTTAAAGACGAAGAAGCCCTGCAGGTTTCTAAAGATTTAGCCGCTAAAGAGGGAATTTTGTGCGGCATTAGCAGTGGAACCAATGTTGCGGCAGCCCTTCGCCTTGCTAAAAAATTAGGCAAAGGCAAAACGGTGGTTACCGTTTTACCCGACACCGCCGAGCGTTATTTTTCAACACCGCTTTTCGAATAAAAAAAAGGAGGCATATGCCTCCTTTTTTATTATTTAAATTCTCTTAACAAAAGCCTTGGCACTCCCAAAACTTTACAATGCGCAATGCGTTCGCCAAAAATTTCAATGGGTGGAATACTGGGGTTAATGGGCACCAGCCTTAACCAATCTTCGCCTTTGTTAAACTCAACTTTTTTAAGGGTAGAAATTTCGTCATCATAAATAACGGCGCCAACCTGGCCGCTGTAATCAAGGCTGGGTTGTTTTAATATTAAAACCTTGTCGCCTTCACGGTAATCGGGGTACATGCTGTTACCCTTAACTTCCAAAACAAAAAAATCGGTTTGTTTGTGGCCTTTCAGGTAAGATTTTGGAATCTCAACAGTGTCGCCACTCCAATTTTCAAGCGCAATGTTATTGTACCCTGCAGCAATTTCGCCAATAACGGGGTAGGTAACAAAACTTTGTGTTAGGCTTGGCGAAAAATCCAAAGCAGGTTCATCCAACAACTCGGCCGATGTTATTCCCAAAGCCTTGGCAATGGCCTTAATTTTAGATTGCGTTAAATCCACCTTGCCCGATTCTATTTTAGCTATAGAAGAACGGTCGGTATAACCGGCCTTTTCGGCAAGTTCTTGCTGCGAAAGTCCGCGTTCGGTTCTTATTTTTTTTATATTTTCGTATAGAGTAAGCATAATAAACACCTCGATGATATAATAACATAAATGTGAATGTTTGTCAACAATTTTTAAATTTTTAAAAAAGGTGTTGACAAATTAGCAACATGGTGTTATAATTCAAACAGTGAATTAAATTCACAGAAAGGATGGGAGATAATATGACCAATACAAAATTGCTTTTAGAGGCTATTAAACGGTCGGGATTAAAAAAAGAGTGGATATCAAGGCAATTAAACATTACCGCGACGGCTCTACATATGAAAATGACCAATAAAACCGAGTTTAAAGCCAGTGAAATAATAAAGCTTACTAAAGTTTTATTGCTTACAAAAAAGCAACGAGACGACATTTTTTTATCTTAAGCGTGAATATAATTCACAATTCGACAAAGTTCGAGCAGATTTTATTTAGAAAGGAGGACCGAAATGTACAAATGCAGACAATGCGGTGCAGTAGGTTCGGAGTTTAAAAAAGTGATTGAACCGCACGGCGAAAAAATATTTTTATGTGAATATTGCCAAAGCGATGACCCACCCGAACCGATAGGTGCTTGTATTAGCTGCGGCGGCGAATGTGAAACGGAGTTGTGCTTTTGTTTTGAATGCCTGAGTGATATAGATTTATTAAACAAATTTGGGCAAGAAGATGGTATTAATTATTTTTTAGATAACATTTTTAGCGACTGCGAAATTAATGAAATTTTATTGGACGAGCTTAAAAATATTTTGCTTAACAACACCGAACTTGCAGAACAAAAGTTGTTAAAAATTAAAGGCTTTGTTTCAGATAACAAATATGATATTGCAGATTTTTTAAAAAGCACATAAAGGAGGATAGCATTGCCCAAAAGAAAAACTAACCATGTAAGCAAAAGGTTAATGCAAGCAGCATTTAATGCAGCGCTTGGCTCTAGTGCTAATGATGAAAATTTAAAAGACTTGTTCGATGAGTTTGGCGTTTCTAAAAGCAACCGTAATTATGCAAGTGCTATTGCCTGTGCAGGCATTAAAAAGGCGGTGGGCGGCGACAAAAGTTGGGCCGAGTTTATAAAAAATATGGTGTTATCAAAGAGTGATGAGCCTAACAAAGAAGATACTTCTGTGGTGATTGTAGATGACATACCGCTTAAGTAGTATTGTAGGGCAGGGGTATGATGATTTTTGGAACTGCCAAAAAAGGTATAGGGTAATTAAGGGTGGAAAGGGCAGCAAAAAGTCCAGCACAACGGCGCTTAACTTAATTTATAGGTTAATAAAATATCCGCAAAGCAATATTTTAGTTGTGCGCGCCGTAATGAATACACACAGGGATTCAACCTTTGCACAGCTTAAGTGGGCTCAACAAAGGTTGGGGGTGGAAAATCTTTTTAAAAACAATATAAGCCCTATGGAAATGGTTTATTTGCCAACCGGGCAAAAAATTTTGTTTAGGGGTTTTGACGATGTTTTAAAACTTGCATCTACCACCGTAGAAAAGGGTTATTTGTGTTTCGTTTGGATAGAAGAAGCCTATGAAATTGAAAACGAGGCCGATTTTGAAAAACTTGATTTATCGGTGCCAAGGGGATATGTGCCGCCACCGCTGTTTAAGCAGGTTACCTTAACCTTTAACCCTTGGAACGAACACCATTGGTTAAAAAAACGATTTTTTGATATTAAAAGGCCTAACACGGCCACATATACCACCAATTATTTAATAAACGAGTTTTTAGATGCCACCGATATTGAGGTTTTTAACCGCCTAAAGCGTGAAAATCCAAGGCGTTATGCCGTAGCAGGTTTAGGGGAATGGGGAACAACCGAAGGCCTTATTTATGAAAATTGGCAGGTTAAAGATTTTGATAAAACTCTTTTAAACAACCCAAATTTTAAAAATTATTTTGGGCTCGATTATGGGTATTCTAACGACCCAACAGCCTTTATAGCCTTTAGCGTTAACAATAAGGCCAAAGAAATATATGTTTTTGATGAAATTTATAAAACCAAAATGTTAAACTGCGACATTGCAGCGGCCATTAAAAATAAGGGATATGCCAAGGAAAGAATAAGGGCAGACTCGGCCGAGCCTAAAAGTAACGATGACTTAAGACGCTTGGGAATTGCAAGAATTTCGCCTTCTGTTAAGGGTAAAGACAGTTTGCTTAACGGGATTTCAAAAATACAAGAATATAAAATTTTTGTGAAGCCACAATGTGTTAACACAATAGCCGAACTTTCATCGTATTGTTGGAAGCAGGGCAGCAACGGCAACGGTCGCAATGAACCGTGCGATAAAAATAATCACTTAATGGATGCTATGCGATACGCCTTTTACGATGTTAAAAATCACACACCAAATGCACCCCAAAAAAAAGCAGAATATTATATAACCCAAGGAGGATTTTAATGATAAATGTTTATGTTTTTTTCAGTATGACTTTGTTATGGGTAATAACGCTTATGGTGTCGTTTATTATTGGACTTAATGCCGATGTAAAACCAAAGCACAGGCCCCAAAAGCCCAATATTAGCAACCAAACCCAACAAAGAAAATTAGAACAAGAAATTAGTAATTTTATTAATTATAATGGTACACCACAAGAAAGAATTGAAGATTAATTTTTAAGGAGGAAAAAATGACGGTTGAAAATTTAAAGGATACCACACCGCAAGTTGAGGCCGACATTATAGGTGAGGCAGAATGTGATTTACCCTTACAACCAAATAAGGAAAATGATTTTACTGCAGTAACCGATTTAGAGCAGGGTGGTAAATTTACTATTAGGTATAACCACAAGGATATTTGTTTAACCGAAGAAGAGGCCAAAAGATTAGCGCAGACCGGTATGCACTTTGAAAACCTTGGCAACGGTTATAAACAAGATTTAAAGGCCATTATGGCAAAGTTGGATGTTTGTGCCAAACAAAACAACAAAAGTATTTTAGAGGTTATAGATGGTATTATAGACCACGATGCCGAAAATTACCGAGCCGAGCTTGTTAAAAAGCTGGGCGAAGATGACCCGCTTGTTGATGAAATTATGCAGATGCGTAATTTTAAAAACAGCCAACAAAACACCTTTTCAAACAAAAGCCATGGCGCAGAGCCTAACGAAATTTACGAGCAATTTAAAAATATAGCTCATAAATTCCCCGAGATTAATGACCTTGAGGATTTGCCCGAGGGTGTTATTAACGAGGCTTTAGACAGTGGCGACCTTGAAAAAGAAATTCTTCGCTTTTTGTTAAGCGAAGAAAGAAAAATTGAATTAGCAAAAGAAAACCAAAATACTAACCAAAAACAAATGGTGGGTGCGCTTGAAGGCCGCCCAACCGAAAACGCCTTGTTTTCTGCCATAATGCGTGGAATATGGGGCAGTAATTAA
>JAFSIN010000009.1 GCA_017439765.1 Clostridia bacterium
CATTTGTGGTCTCTGTCCCTGTGGCATTCCGCCCCCAATATTTTGAGTTTTACTTCCAGATAATTGAGTTGTTCCTTGCCAGAATGTATAGTCATCGGGGGTAATTTCGCTTCCTGCAACAATTAAGTAAGTGAAAGCATTTGCAGGGGTATACTCACCAATAACTTTACCAGCAGAGTTTTTAAGGGTATATGTGTTGTTGCCTTTTTGACGACTTGCAAAATTGAATACAACATAAGTTTGATTACCACCAGCAATATGGTCGAGCATATTTCCCGAAGCAATTACTTTGCCACCGTTAATATAAATACCCTTGTCAGAGTCGATACCAGCATCACCGCTTGAAGAACAAGCCTGTGCTGTAATAGTTCCACCATTGATTACAAGCCAACCATTTGAGTCAATTCCATCACCCTCACCCGTGCTGCCGTCGCAAAGAATATTGAGTGTACCTCCATTCATAGTGGTAACAGACACATTGTCCTCGTTGGTGTTAATTCCATCGTTGCCCGATGTGATATTGATAATACCGCCATTTATCGTAAGGTGAAGTTCACTATCAAGGCCTTCGTTTTCGGCTTTTATGTTTAATACACCTGTTCCTTTATCTCCACCGTTTATGTTCATTGTTTTCTTTGAGTAGAAAGCACCATCATACTTGTGAAGTTTCTTGCTATCCACAACCTCTTTGCCATCTTCACTCAATTCATAAGATTTATAAATTTTCGCTACATAAGAACCATTGATATTGTTTTCGGTTCCGTCGGCAATAATAACATTTGCACCTGCATTTTTAGTGTCAACGTCTTTTGTTGCTGTTTCTTCATCACTGTTTGAACATTCATATACATTATAAAAAATGATAGCTGGTGCAACCTTACAAGTAATATCAACATCATTAAGAATTAGTGTTACTACTGCATTGGGGTCTGTTTCTGCATCTTCACCCAGGTCGATTGCTATTTGCCCCAGCGAGAGTGTTCCGCTCAAGACATATCTTCCTGGTTTTGTAATGTGAACAACAGTATGTGCATCTGCTTCGCTTTGCTCGTGTTCATCTTGCTTTTCGCCCTCACCGTAGGTGAAATCTTGTCCTGCAAGATAAAACACAATGTCATTGGCAGTATAAACTGCCTGTGTAGCATCACTTGTAATCTCTTGTCCGTCAACTGTAATTTTGTTATCGGAAAGGTTGATTTGAGTGCCTTCGATTTTTGACTCCTTTGAACCGCAACCCGAAAGTAAAAGGGTTAGCACCACTAAACATACCAATATTTTTTTCATATTGCACCTCTATAAACAATAATACAGTATTTATACTATAACATATTTATGTGAAAAAACAATGAACAGATTGTGAAAAAACATCCTTCCGAATACTCGGCAGGGCAATGAGTTTTACTCTATAAACCTAATTACTTGGATTCTTTGATAACAGCCTGGGTGGCAGCAAAAACTAAAACTGTCCTTTTTTATTTACCCCGTAAACCGAAAGTATTATTATAATACACAAAATAAACTCTAACAAAGTTATTTTTTCTTTTAATATTAAAACCCCGGCCAACAGTGAGACCACCGTTATTATATTAGAAAACGATGCCGCCCTTACAGCGCTTATTTTGGCCGTAGCATAGTTATAAAGCATAAACGCACCGATGCTTGAAACAATGCTTAAATAAACTATGGCCACCCAAAATTCTGTGTTTACTGCGGCTTGAGTGAGCATACTTAAAGTTTGGCCTTTAAACACCGCAAAAGCTATTGCGTTAAACCCAACGGCACCCACCAAAAACATTGTAAATGTTTTTTCTAATGGTGTGAATTCTTTTGAAAGCAAACGGCTTAAAATGTTAAAAACCGCCGCCATACACACAGCGCCCACCAAAAGCAATATGCCTTTTATGCTGTTACGACCGCCGCCTGAAGATATAACACTGATACCCGACACCGCCAAAATTGAACACACCGAACATATAATTTGTGTGCGGGTTGCCTTTTCTTTTAAAACAAGGCCCGACAATATTATTACCCCAACCGGCACCAACGAAATTATAACGCCTGACACCGCGCTGGTGGTAAAATTAATGCCGTAAAGTTCAAACAAAAAATACAATAATGGCTGCGCCAGCGCCATTAATATTGGGCACAGCACCTGCTTCCCCTTAAGGTTTATTTTAACAATACCAAACAAGGCAAGCAACGCCAAAACCACAAAAGCAACCGTAAACCTAACCTGTAAAACTATTAGCGGGTTAGCAAAATTTAACGCTAATTTAGAAAACAAAAAACTAAAACCAAAAATTATGTTGGCAAAAAGTGCCGCTAACGCACCATAATTTTTGTTACCCGATTTTTGCATTTTAATTCCCCTTAAAACTGTAAAATTAAAATTGCCGCTGTGCCTAAAACAGCCGCCGTTATTTGTTTTGGTGTTAATTTTTCTTTAAAAAACAAGGGCGAAAACACAAAGTTAAACAAAAGTGTAAATCCGCTTATTAGCGGGTACATAAAGGTGGCGTCTAAAAGTCCGGAAAGCCAAATTAAAACAAATTGGTAACCGGCTAAAACAAATCCCACCACAGCACCCAGCGTTATAAATTTTTTGTTAATTTTAAATGAGCCTTTGTTTTTAAACAAAAGTGCCAAAAGCACCGAAACCGCCGTTGCAAAAAGGTAGCCGTAAAACAAAAACACGTTGCGCTCGGCTGCATAAGGAGTGTTTTGGTGAATTCTTAAAATAATCATTCCAATGCCGGAAAGCAAAGCCGAACCAACGGCCGTTAAAAGCCACAGGGCCCCCGCTTTTTTGTTTTCACGGCGGGTGTTAAGCGCAAGACTTATTAACACAAGCACCAACCCAATTATTCTTGCGGGTTTGGCCGCCTCACCGCATATTAACCCATAAACCGACACCGGCAAAACCGAAAAATTTGATATTAAAACACTTATTGACACAGGGCCTTTATTAATTGCTAAAATAAACAAAAGCTGGTAAAGCACCGTGGCGGCGCCAAACAAAATGCTTAAAATTAGGGTTGTTGGGCTTACTTTTGTGCCTAAAAAAACAACAAAACTTAGTGTTGTAAACATAAATATTACATTATTAAAGGCAACAGCCCCTAAAACGCCCGTAACATTAGCCTTTTTTTGTGCTAAAACCTTAACATTAGCAAGCAAACCAAGACAAACCAGCAAAGCAATATTCATAAAAACCCCCAAACAAAAATACACTGGCAAGATTATAGCATTTTAATGAAAAAATAACAAGGTTTTGACTTAATTTATTTGACATTTTTGCTCTTTTAACTTAAAATTAAATAGTTAGGAGGTTTATTTATGCAAGAGATATTAAATAAAACCGGTTTCATTTGTGATATGGACGGTGTTATATACCACGGAAATAAAATTTTAGACGGTGTTTTCGAATTTGTTAATTGGTTAATAAACAACAACAAAAAGTTTGTGTTTTTAACCAACAGCCCCGAAAAAACCCCGCACGAACTTAGCATGAAATTAGAACGCATGGGTCTTAAAGTGTCGGCCGACCATTTTTACACAAGTGCCATGGCCACAGCCGCATTTTTAAATTCACAAAAACCTGACTGCACCGCCTATGTTATTGGCGAGGCTGCCCTTACCAAAGCCCTTTACGACCAAGGAATTTACATGAACGATGTTAACCCTGATTATGTTGTAGTGGGCGAAACCCGCAGTTATAATTTTGAAAAAATTGAAAAGGCCATTGAACTTGTGAACCGCGGTGCCAAACTTATTGGCGCCAACCCCGACATTACCGGCCCCACCGAACGCGGAATTATGCCGGCAACCGGCTCGTTAATTGCCCCAATTGAAATTGCAACGGGCAAAAAGGCATATTTTGTTGGCAAACCAAACCCATTGATGTTGCGCCACGGCCTTAAAAAAATTAATTGCCACAGTGAAGAAATTGCCTTTATTGGCGACCGAATGGATACCGACATTATCGCCGGTATTGAATCTAACATTGATACTGTTTTGGTTCTTACAGGTGTAACCGACCTTGCCGAAATCGACAAATTCCCCTACCGCCCAAAATACATTTTAAACGGCGTTGGCGACATAATTAAAAATTTATAATAAAAAACGGAGGCTTTAAAACCTCCGTTTTTTTATGCTGTTTTTTTGCTGTTTTTAAAAATCAATTGTGTTGCAGCGGCTATGCCAACCAAAATTAAACCAATTAGGTCGGTTGTAAGACCCGGATATATAAGTAATAATCCGCCTGCCACACACAAAATTCGTTCATACCACAACATATTTTTAACAAAGTAACCTGTAAGCGCTGCCGAAACGGCAAATATTCCCACAAACGAGGTTATGCAAATAAGCACTACCTCGGGCGCTGTTGTGTTAACAAACAACATTGCAGGGTTAAGCGCAAACACATATGGCACTATAAATGCGCCAATGGCCAACTTTGTGGCGGTAATGGCTGTTTTCATTGGGTTGCCTTGGGCAATTGCTGCGCCGGCATATGCCGCAAGGGCTACCGGTGGAGTTAAATCGGCCACAATGCCAAAATAAAATACAAAGAAATGCGCTGCAATGGCAGGAACACCCATTCTTATAAGTATTGGTGCGCAGGTGGCAGCCATAATGCAATAGTTTGCTGTGGTTGGCACGCCCATGCCCAAAACTATACAGCAAAGCATTGTTAAAAACAACGCAATTATTACCTGATTACCGGCCAAGGCCACAATTCCGTTAATAATCACATTGGCAAGGCCTGTCATGGTAATGGTGCCGGCAACAATGCCTGCAACACCACAAGCTGCTGCAACGGTTATCATGCCGCGGCCGCCTGCTGCCAGGGCCTCTAAAATGCGTTTTGGTGTAATGCGGTTTTCTTTGTTAAACAAACTAACAATAATGGTGGCTATTATTGCAATAGCGGCAGCATATTGTATTGTAAACCAACTATTACTTACTAAATAAATAAGTAACACTAAGGGTAACAACAAGTAAATCTTTTTAACAAGTGGTTTAAATTTAGGTAATTCTTCGCGGCTAATGCCCCTTAAGCCATTCTTTTTAGCCTCTAAGTGAACGGCCACAAAAATACCGGCAAAATAAAGCACGGCAGGTAAAATTGCCTTTAGTGCTATGTTGCTGTAAGAAATGCCCACATAATCGGCCATTAAAAATGCGGCGGCACCCATAATGGGTGGCATAATTTGTCCACCGGTAGAAGCAGCGGCTTCGGCAGCGGCGGCAAACTCGGGTTTATAACCTGTTTTTTTCATTAGCGGTATTGTTACCGAGCCCGAGCCGACAGTATTAGCAACAGATGAACCCGAAACCATACCCTCAAGGGCACTGGCAACAACGGCAACCTTAGCAGGTCCGCCTGAAAATCCACCAACAATTGTATTAGAAATGTTAATAAAGAAATCGGCAATTCCGGTACGCTCTAAAAACGCGCCGAAAATTATAAATACCACTATAAACTTAGAGCACACATTAACCGGTGTTGAAAGGATTCCCTCTTTACTATAAAAAAGGTAGTGCACTATGTAGTTAAGTTTGCCCACAAGTGTTGGGTTGTTAAGTCCCACCGTTAAGGCGTAAACCAAAAGGCAACCTGCCACTATTAATATGGGCAGACCCACACTGCGTCTACAAACCTCTGCTAAAGATAAAACACCAACAATACCAATAATTATTTGATAAAGTTCGAAGTTGCTGCCCTGCTGTATAATGTTTAAGGCATTAAAGGTGTAATACAAAAAGGCTCCTGTGCCGCAAACCATAAGCAAAATATCGTACCATGGTATAAAATTGGTGCGTTGTTTGCCTTTTTTGGCAGGGAACACTATGTAACCTATAAACATTATAAAAGCCATAAAAGATGCCAATCGGATTTCTTCTAGCCAGCTGGCAAATAAAGTAACATATAAACAAAAAATCGAAAACGATGCTAAAATGCAGGTTACTATTATTTTAGGAACGCCCTCCCAAACGCGCACATTCGATTCTCTGTCGAACTTTTTCATTACCGATTCTAAATCCATTGGCTCTGATTCGACATTTTTCTTTTTAAAGAACAATACTTTTAACCCCCTAACAAAAACTTAAAGGCTGCGGCGAACTTTGCCGCAGCCCGAATTCAACAACTAAAGCAAACAAAAATTATTTAACAGTTACCTGAACGCCTTTTTCGGCAAAATATTTAGCAGCGCCTGCGTGGAAAGGAACTGTCATACCACTGGTAGCATTTTCAATGCTTAATTCCGCGCCCTTGCCGTTTTCGGCTGTTATGGCAGCAGTGTTTTCAAAAATAGCAGCGGTAAGGTTGTAAACCTGCTCTTCAGAAGCGTTGGAATCTACAATTAAGGTAGCC
>JAFSIN010000089.1 GCA_017439765.1 Clostridia bacterium
AATCATATTAAACACCTCTTTTTTATATTATACCATGTTTTTTCAAAACTTACCACTTATTTTCTAAGCTGAGCTCCTGCTTTTTCAAGTTTTTCTATAATGCGCTTGGTGGTGGTTTCAATATCTTCGTCGCTTAAAGTGGATTCGCTGCTGCGCAACTGAACGCTAAAGGCAACACTTTTTTTGCCTTTGGGTATTTGTGAACCCGAATAAACATCGAAAAGTTCCACCTTTTCAAGCAACCTTGAAGCACCCGAGGCAATTGCCTTTTCCAATGTGCCAATGGGCAAGTCAATGTCGCAAAGCAGGGCGAAATCGCGCTCAACAGCCGGGAATTTTGGCAATGGTTTATACACTGTTTTGCGAGTTTTAAGTTGGAATAAGACATCTAATTTAATTTCGGCAACATAAACGCGCTCTTCAATGTCAAAATTGGCTGCAGTGCCTGGGTGAACCTCGCCAAATGTGGCAACCGGTAAATTATTAGCCAACACAGTGGCCTGACGGCCCGGATGTAAATAGGGTTCGCTGCTGCGAATGTATTCGGTATGGGCGCCAAACTGTTCCATTAGCTGTTCAATTACACCCTTTATGGTAAAGAAATCTTCATCTTTACCGTAAAAACCAAGGCTTAAGGTTGGGATTTCAAGCGGTTGTTCGGTTATTGGCAAAGCCTTTGGAACAAACCTTTTGCTAACCTCGAAAAACCTGGCATTAGTTATTTTACGGTTAATGTTTGTGGCCATTACAGTTAACATACTGGTTATTAATTGGGTACGCATAACCGAATATTCATCGCCCAATGGGTTTAATAATTTAACTGCATTGCGGCGTTCATCGTCTTGAGGTAAATTCAAAGAATCTATTGCGTGTGAAGCAATGAACGAATAGGTTGTAATTTCGTTGCAACCCAAAGCGCAAAGTAATTTTTTTACAATATCGGTTTTAAGGCGCTCGGGTAATTTTTTACCCCTTACCACTGCGCTCTTCATTTTTGTACCTACAATATGGTCGTAACCGTAAATTCGCATAACCTCTTCGGCTAAATCGGCCCTGCCTTCAATATCATCACGAATAGAGGGCACTTCACTTGTAAGGGTTTTGCCGTTAATTTCGGTTTTAATGCCAAGGCTGTTTAAAATTGAAACAATGGTTTCATCGGGCACATTAACACCCAACAGCTCTAAAATTTTGTCGGTAGTTACGGTTATAATGCGGGGCTTGGGTAATGATTCATATTTATCAATAACACCCTCTATAATATCGCCGGCATCTAATTCGTAAATTAGTTGCAGTGCACGCTCCATAGCGTATTCGGTGTTAATAATATCTATGCCCTTTTCAAAACGGCCGCTGGCCTCGGTGCGAATGCCCAAGGTTCTGCCTGTTTTGCGAATATTATCCCTTTTAAATTTAGCCGATTCTAAGAATAAATCGGTGGTGTCTTGGGTAATTTCACTCTCTAAACCACCCATTATACCGGCCAGGCAAGAAGGCACCTCGCCATCGGCAATAACCAACATATTTTCGGTTAAATTATGGGTTTTTTCGTCCAATGTTGTAATGCTCTCGCCGGATTTTGCATTTCTTACAATAATGTGTTTGCCCCTTAAATCGTTATAATTAAAGGCGTGCATGGGTTGGCCGGTTTCTAACATAACAAAGTTTGTAATGTCTACAATATTGTTAATTGGGCGCATACCCGAGGCTGTTATGGCTTTTTGCATCCAATCGGGTGATGGTTTTATGCGTAAATTTTTAACAACACGACCAATATATCTTGGGCAAAGTTCGTAATTTTCAATGTCGATTTTAATGTAATCGTTAATATTGCCGCCCACAGTTTTATATTGTGGCTTAGGTGTATTAAATTTGGTTTTAAGCACAACGCCAATCTCTTTGGCAACGCCTAAAAAGCAGTTGCAATCGGGGCGGTTGGCCGTAATTTTAAAATCTATTATATAATCATTAAGGCCTAAAACATCGCGCATATCGGTACCGGGGGTTAAATTGGAATCTAATATTAATATACCATTAACCGAAGCGCCTTTATAATCCTCTTCGGTAAGGCATAGCTCTTCGCCCGAGCATAACATACCGTTAGATTCAACACCCCTGAGTTTACCCGATTTAATGTTCATTCCATTGGGTAAAAAGCTGTTATTAAGCGCAGCGGGAACCTTGTCGCCAACCGAAATGTTTTGGGCGCCTGTTACTATTTGTGTAATTTGGCCACCAACATCCATTTGGCAAATTTGAAGGTGGTCGCTGTTTTCGTGGGGGGCAATTTCTTTAATTTCGGCAACAACAACATTCTTAATTTTATCGCCGGTGTTTTCAATGGATTCTACCTCGAAGCCTGCCATAACCATTTTGTCGCACAGTTCTGTTACAGGAACATTAATTTCAACATATTCTTTTAACTGATTTAACGAAATTTTCATTTAACTTTCCCCCTTAAAACTGTTCTAAAAAGCGCTTGTCATTTTCGAAAAGCAGGCGAATATCGCTTATTTTATAGCGTGTGGTAGTTAGGCGATCAAGACCGATGCCAAAGGCAAAGCCCGAATAAACCTCGGGGTCGATGCCGCAATTCCTAAGCACATTTGGATGCACCATACCGGCGCCTAAAATTTCTATCCAGCCACTACCTTTACACACACGGCAGCCTTTACCGCCACAC
Organism: Clostridia bacterium; assembly: GCA_017439765.1. Lineage (GTDB taxonomy): Bacteria > Bacillota > Clostridia > Oscillospirales > Acutalibacteraceae > SIG565. The sequence continues at coordinate 2,684 of JAFSIN010000089.1, forward strand.
TCCGAGCAGGTAACGTCTACCTCTACGCTGGGCTCGGTGAACGGGAAGAACGACGGACGGAACTTAACGGCGGTGTCTTTACCGTAAATTTCGTGTGCAAATTGCTCAAGCACACCCTTTAAATCGCACATAGTAATGCCCTTGTCTACCACAAGGCCCTCAATTTGATGGAACACGGGAGAATGGGTTGCATCAACCTCGTCGGCACGAAAAACACGGCCGGGGCAAATAATTCTTATAGGTGGTTTGGTGTTTTCCATGGTGCGAATTTGTGCGGCCGAGGTTTGAGTCCTGAGTAATAACCCTTCGCCCAAATAGAAAGTATCTTGCATATCGCGGGCGGGGTGGTCGGCCGGAACATTTAACGATTCAAAGTTATAATGGTCGGTTTCAACCTCGGGGCCATCAACAATATCGAACCCCATAGACTGAAAAATATCAATCATATCGTCAAGCACCTTATTAAGCGGGTGCAACTTTCCAACGGTTGTTTTTTTGGCAGGCATGGTTATATCTAAAGTTTCGGCCTTTAACTTGCCCGCAATTTCGGCATCTTTAAGTTCGGCGTTTTTATTAGCTAATTGCTCTTCAACCAAGGCCTTGGCCTCATTAACAAGCTGGCCCATTTTGGGGCGTTCTTCGGGGGTTAATGAGCCCATTTGTTTTAATATTGCGGTAAGCTCACCTTTTTTACCCAAATATTTTACCCTTATTTCGTCGGTTTCCTTAAGGTTTGAACTATTTTTTATTGCCTCAAGCGCGGCACTTTTAATAGTTTCTAAAAGTTGTTTCATTATTATTCCTCCAAAAAAATAAACTTCGCCCCAATAAAAAGGGACGAAGTTTTTAAAACTTAAACTCCGCGGTACCACCCGCATTTTCACAAATGTGAACACTTAAAGGCCTTTAACGGAGCCTGCCCGACAACACTTACTTTTTTGTTCGGCGTTGCTGCTCAAAAGGGAACTTCGGCAGAATGTTTAAATAAATATGCTTTCAGCCGGTGGCATATTCTCTCTGAAAATAACATTAAACCTACTTTACTTTATCATAGCATTTAAACAAACACATAATAACACACATGCAAACTTTTTGCAAGGTTATTTATTTAAAAAAATTATAAATTCCAATTACAAACAAGGCAAAAATCATTACCGGTAAAATATATGTTAAATAAAAGCTCATCCATTTTTTTACCTTTATGCCGGTACCGGTATTGGCTTCGTTTACAAAATTTTTAAAGCCCCAACCGCGTTTAGATGTACAAAACAGCACAAATATTAAAGCGCCTAAAGGCAATAAAACATTGCTTACAATAAAATCTTCTAAATCCATTATGCTTGAAGTGCCGCCAAACGGGGTTATGCCCGACAGCACGTTAAAGCCCAATATGCAGGGTAGCGACAACACAAACATTGCAATACCGTTAAATAAGCAGGCCTTCTTTTTTGAAATTCCAAACATATCTATAATGCAGGCATTAATGTTTTCGAACACGGCAAACACCGTAGACAACGCCGCAAACGATAAAAATGCAAAGAATAAACTGCCCCAAAGTCTGCCTAAAGGCATTTGGTTAAATATGTTGGGTAATGTAATAAATATAAGGTTTGGTCCGGCATCTGGTTGAATGCCAAAGGCCGAGCAAGCCGGGAAAATTATAAGACCCGAGCAAAGTGCCACAAATGTATCAAGCGCGGCAACATTAACGGCCTCGCCCATAAGGGTGCGCTCTTTGCCCAAATAACTGCCGAAAATTGCCATGGAGCCAATACCAAGGCTTAAAGTGAAAAAAGCTTGATTCATTGCTGCAACAACAACATTCCAAAATCCCACTTTTTGCAGGTTTTCAACGCTGGGCATAAGGTAAAATTTAAGACCTTCGGTGCCGCCTTTTAAAAATATGCTGTTAATTGCCAACACTACCATTATGCCGAGCAGTGCCAACATCATATATTTAGTTATTCTTTCAAGGCCTTTTTGCAGGCTGAATGAACAAACCGTAAAGCCAACCACAACAACCAAACCCATATAAAAAATCATGGGTAGCGGTTTGCTTAACATTGTTGAAAATTCGGCGCCAATGCCGTCAGAATTAAGTCCAACAAAATTTCCGCTAACGGTTTTAACAAAATAGTTTATAAGCCAAGCCGAAACGGTTGTGTAGAACATCATTAAAATGTAATTTCCTGCAACGGCAGCATAAGAATGTAGTTGCCACTTTTTATCTTCTGGTTTTAATTCGGTATACATTTTAGCGGGGCTTTTGCGGCTGGCTCTGCCCAAAGAAAACTCCATTGTCATAACCGGAATTCCCATTACCACAAGGAAAAACAAATATATTAATACAAATAATGAACCACCATTTTGACCGGCAACATAAGGAAATTTCCAAACATTGCCCAACCCTATTGCGCAACCTGCGCTAAGTAAAATAAATCCAAGGCGACTGCCTAAACGTTCCCTCTCCATATTAACTCCTAAAAAATTATTCTATTGGGCCATCCATAGGACTATTGCCCGTATTATCTTGATTATTATTTTCAGTAATACCGGTATATGTGTTTAAGGTTACGGTAATGGCCGAATCGGTATCTACTTTAGTTCCGGCGGCAGGTTCTGTAACAATTACACTGTTTGGCTTTTTAGTGGCATCATAGCCGTTTTCAATAATAATATTTTCATATAAAAAGCCTTGTTTCATAAGCTCTAACACGGCCTGCTCTTTAGTTAATTCGGCAACATTTGGCACCGATACCATACGCGGACCTAAACTTAAAGTTAACTGAATTTTTGTGCCGCTTTTAACGGTTTGGTCGCTGGTTGGGTTCTGACTTATAACAGCACCACGTGGAACGGTGTCGCTAAACTGTTTGTCGGTAACCTCAAACTCAAAAAGAACCTTATAATCAATATTTTTTGTAATTTCAGCATAGGGGCGTTTTAATAAATCGGGTACCTGATATAACTTTTCGTTGGGGGTATTAGGAATAATGGTTTCGCCGCTACCGTCAGGCATTTGTGAAGTAATGTTTGAATCCGGATTATTGTTTGCCGGAGTATTTGGCTGTTCGGGTTTATTGCCCGATGTAATAATAAAAAATATTACTGCAATTATAATGAATACGCCGGCTGTAATAGCAGCAGATAAAATTGCATATTTTTTAGTTTTGTTGCTTTTTTTTAGTTTAGCCTGTTTTTTATTAGACTCGGTTTTTAGAGCCGGTTTTTTAGGCTCGGCCTTCTTTGTTGGGGCAGCAGGCTTAACCAAAGTGTCGGTTGAAACAGGGGTTAACGCCAATCTGAAAGCCTCAATTGTTTTAATGCGGTTTTCGGGCATTATTTGCAAAGCATTAGCCAAAGCCGACAGCACATATTTAGGCAAAGTTTCGGCCATGCTGGCAGGTATTTGCATATTGTCGTTAGAAATTCTGTCAGAAGCATCGGTGGGTACAGCACCCATAAGCACCCTGAACAATGTTGCAGCAATGCCGTAAACGTCGGTATATTTGCCATCTTGCATTTGCAAATCGTAGCCATACTGCTCTATTGCCGAAAAACCCGGGAACAACTGTGCCGTCATACTGCTTTTAGACATTCGGACGGCCTTTATTGTAATGCCGGTTATTTTAAGCTTTCCGTCGCGGCCTACAATAATAGTTTCGGGCGATATACCTCTATGTAAAATTCCGGCATCGTGCAGACCTTGCAGGGTTGTAATTACGGGCAAAAACAACGGCCTTGCTTGCTCCCACTTTAAGTTACCGCCGTTACGAATTAAAAATTCTCTAAGGGTTATGCCCGAAACCGACCTTGTAATGCTGTAGGCTGTGCCGTTTTCTTCAAAAACTTCCACACCTTGTAAAAGCGCGGGCAAATCTTTTAAACTGTGTAATTTGCGGTTAAGTTCAATAAAATCTAAAATTCCTTCGTTAAAGGTAAATTCGTTGCCTTCAACAATTTTCACGGTTTTGTCGTTATTACGGGCGGCTATTCCTATAGGGAAGTATTCCCTAATATTAACAATTTGGTCAGATATATTATCCCAGCCAATATAGGTAATACCCTCGCCATTGCTGTCGCATACGCGTCCTACTAAATACCTATCTTTAAGCCAATAACGAATGGGTAATTGGTCATCGGCATTTTGTTGCTTAGAATCGTAACCGCAAATTGAACAGATTTTCTCTCCGCCGTTATCGTTCATACAACCAACACATAATCTTTCTGTATTAAGCATAGTAACCCCCGCTTTATAAATTATGTAATTAAAGTTTTAATATATTTTATATTATTATAACACAAACACCAAAAAAAGTACAGTTTTAAATTTACTGTTAATTTTTGCAATATTCTAATTTATTATTTATTAAAAAATCCGCCCTCATAAGAGGACGGATTTTTGTTTGGGTGTTTTGAACTTAATGACACGAATTAAATGTGCTTGAAAACTTGATTTTCTTTAATTTTCTTTAGCAGATTGTTTAACCGGAAGTACAATACATACAATTCGTAAAATTATATATATGGGAAACAATGAAAATAACAGTAATATTTCTTCTCCAAAGATTTCTGATACATACTCAAATAGAAAATGTGAAATAGAATCAGTAAAATACATAATCACTAAAGTAAAATTTGCAAGAATATTAAGTATTGATTTTGCTGTTGTTTTAGGTTTTATTAAAAAGTAATATGCCGTATAAAACAAATCGAATTCGTAAAAAACAACAAAACCGCCAACCATTAAGGTTACAACTGAGCCAAATCCTACCCACTTATCATCAGGATTGTTTGTTATATCATAATTATACGACTGTATTGCCCCTATAATAAAAACAATCGCAGTAATTAAAATCAAAATAGAAAACACACATATGATTATTTTCTTTTTCATATCAATTACCCCCTTGGGTTTAGTATAGCATAAAAGCGGCGGAGGGGCAATACCTCTTCACTATTCACTATTACTTATTACTTCCCAAAAATCCCGAATGCGAGTTTAGTGAAGAGTGAAAAGTGAATAGTGAAAAAGTAAAATCCCGAACGCTTACGCATTCGGGATTTTTGGCACGCCATACTGGATTCGAACCAGCGACACCTGCCGTCGGAGGACAGTGCTCTATCCAACTGAGCTAATGGCGCCAGTGTAACAACATAATATTATCACACTTATATTATATTATCAAGCCAAAATTAATTAAGCAAATATATTGCTAAGTTTAAATAACCCGCGAAGGTTACCCACAACAAATACGGCACCATTAAATAGGCCGCCGGTTTAGAAACCGCATAAAACCGTATAATTGTTATTAAAATTAACAACCACAAAATAACAAGCCAAATAAACGCCACCAAATATGCTTCCCACGCGAAGAATATAATTGGCCAAAAAAAGTTGAAAATTAATTGAGCGGCATAGACAAGCAGCGCCGAATTTTTCTTATAGGTTGGTGCGTTGGCCGTTGCCACCAAATAACTTGCAAAACCCATTGCCAAATAAAGTATTGTCCACACAATCGGAAATAGCCAACCCGGTGGACTAAGCGGTGGTTTATTCAAGGCAGAGAATGAATCCATACCGCCTGAAAGCAAGGCTGCTAAGCCCCCAACCAAAAGCGGAATGGCAAGCGCTATAATTAATGTTTTTTTATTGTTTTTCACAAAATCACCCCTACTACTTTATGTAGCGGGGGTGATTTTTATACTTATTTATATAAACGGATATATTGCCATGCCCATTATTGCCGAAATTATTATTAATATAATTGGCGACAGTTTTTTGCCCTTGATTTTTTTGTAAACAAAGCCCAAGACCGCCAAAAAAGCAAAAATACCAAGGCCAATGTAATCGGGTGTGATAATGCTGTTAATGGTGGAAATACCCAAAAGTGTGCTTAAAAACAAGGTTAAAGCGGTGCCGCAAATAAGAGCCACAACACAAGGCCTAACGCCTCCCAAAAACGCCTGAACGCCTTTGTATTTTAAAAAGTTTTTAATTACGGCTGATATTAATAATATTATTATAAATGAAGGCAGCACAATGCCCAGAGTTGCACAAACTGAGCCTAAAATTCCGCCCTGTGTGGAACCTACAAATGTGGCCATATTAACTGCTATGGGCCCCGGTGTTGATTCTGAAACGGCAACAAGGTTTATTACCTCTTGCTCGGTTAACCAACCCAGCATTACTGCCTTATCACGCACAAGTGAAATCATGGCGTAGCCGCCGCCAAATGTGAAAAGGCCTATTTCGAAAAAGGTTAAAAACAGTTTTAAAAACAACATTTATTATTCCCCTTTCCCTTTTATAAGCCCTAAAAGGTATATAACAATGCCTAAAAGACCGCATATTAAAATATATAATATTGCCGAAAATTTAACGCTCAAAAGCGAAAAAGCCACCATTAAACACAAAACCACAGAAAAAATAAATATGGTAAACGGTGTTCTTTTTAAACCTTTAAACATTTTAATTCCGGCCGATAATATTAAATAAACAACACAAGCCTGAATGCCCTTAAAAGCGTATTGCACAAATGTTAGCGATAAAAACGCATCAAAAAACAAAGAAATAACGTATATAATAACAACCGACGGAATGCAAACCCCCAATGTTGCCGCTGCCGAGCCCAAAACCCCTGCCGTTTTATAGCCAATATAGGTGGCTGAATTTATGGCAATTGGCCCTGGTGTTGATTCTGCAATTGCTACCATATCTAAAAATTCATCTTTTTCCATAAAATGTTTTTTATTAACAAATTCGTTTTGCAACAGTGCAATCATAGCGTAGCCGCCGCCAAATGTGAAAAGCCCTATTTTAAGCATTGTAAAAAACAAATTTATTATTTTCTTTGTTTTATTATTCATAAAACCATCCTTTGAACTTAGTTTTACCAATATTTTTGTTATTATTTTTTTGCGGTGTCTATACTGCCCCGAAAAACAACAAATTTATCGTATAAAAACTCGGTTACAAAATTAATTAGCATTGAAAGTATCAATACAATATATTCATTTACACCTCTAACGGCCAAAAAATTGCCGCCGTATGTAGAAAGCGGGGTGAAAACAACATAAAATGCTGCAACCTTTAACATCGCAACAGGCACATTATTAGCCGAATAAAATGTAAACTTGCGGTTTAAAGTAAAATTCCAAACCACCGAAAGAATTAACGCCGTTAGGTAACAAACCCAATAATTCCATTTTATAAACTCGTTCATAATGGTGAACGATACCGTTTGAATTACACCGGCACTAATTGAAAATAACGTAAATTTTATAACCCTTAAAAACTCTTTTTTATCAACCATAAAAAACTCCTTAAACAAAGTATTATTATTTTACCATAATTTAAATAAAAAAAGCAAGGGGGTTACCCTTGCTTTAGTTTTAAATGCCAGCTTTAACTTCGTCGAATTCTTTTTCAATTTCGGGCGAAGGTTTTTTGGTTAACAATGAAACCGCAACAATTAAAATGCTTGAGAAAATAAATGCAGGTAATAATTCGTAAATATTGAATGCTCCGCCTAATGGCCTTACAAGCAATTTCCAAATAAATACCATGGTGCCGCCGCCTACCATACCGGCAATAGCGCCTGCACGGTTGGTGCGCTTCCAAAACAGGCTAAAGAGCATTATTGGACCAAATGTTGCGCCAAAACCGGCCCAAGCAAACGAAACTATTGTGAATATTACACTGTTTTCATCGGCTGCAATTACCATAGCAACTATGGCAATTAACAAAAGGGTTATTCTTGAAATGTTCATAACCTGTTTGTCGGTAGCATTTTTGTGGAAAATGCCTTGATAAATATTTTTAGAAAATGCCGAAGCAGCAATTAATAAATAAGAATCGGATGAACTTATGGTAGCTGCCAAAATGCCGGCCATAACAAAACCTGCAAGTAATGGTGGCAATAATTTAGTAGAAAGTAAAATAAACACATTCTCTGCTGCTACCGATGTTCTAAGTTCTATTGGGTAAAGTGTGCGGCCAACAACGCCTATAAACACAGCCACTGCCAAAGAAATAACAACCCAAATTATTGCAATGCGACGTGAACGGGTAAGTTCTTTTTCGCTTCTTATAGCCATAAATCGAAGCAATACTTGCGGCATGCCAAAATAGCCAAGACCCCAAGCAGTTGTTGAAATAACGCTTAAGAAGCCGTATTTTACGGGCTCTGAAAACAATGGCTCTCCCGCTATTGAATCTTGAACACCATTAGTAACATCCGGCACGGCCATGCCAAAGAATTCAAAAAATCCGGGAATTGACCTGGCATTTTCAATAATTGCGCTTAAGCCGCCTGCCTTAACGGTACCCACAACAACCACAACAGTAAGGGCAACTATCATAACAATGGCTTGCATAAAGTCGGATACACTTTCGGCTAAAAATCCGCCCAACAGGGTGTAAACAAGCACAAATATTGCGCCTACAATCATCATGCTAACATATGGAAAACCGAATAATGTTGAAAACAACTTACCGCAGGTTACAAGGCAGCTTGCAGCATACACAGTAAAGAAAATTAAAATAAATAAAGCTGCAATGGTCATAACAACCTTTTTCTTTTCGTGGAAACGATTAGAAAAATATTCGGGCAATGTTATAGCTTCGCCTGCTTTAATGCTGTAACGGCGTAAACGTTTTGAAACTATAAGCCAGTTAAAATATGTACCAACGGCTAAGCCAATGGCTGTCCAGGCGGCGTCGGCAATACCGCACCAATATGCAACTCCGGGAAGTCCCATTAAAAGCCAACCCGACATATCTGATGCTTCGGCACTCATGGCGGTTACCCAAGGGCCTAAACTGCGGCCACCTAAAAAATATTCGCCCGAATTTTTATTTGCTCTTTTTGCAAAAACAATACCAATCCCAATTACAACTGCCATATAAATTATCATGGCAGCCATAATTTGCATTGTATCTCCCACTATAATCACTCCTAAAATTTAAAAATTGTAGTTATTATATCATAAAAATATAATATACGCAATTATTTTCCTAACAAATAATTACAATATTTTTGGATACCTTCTTTAACAGAAATTGTTTTTTTGTTATAAACATTTAAAATTCTTTTGTTTTCAAGAACCATTTTTTTAGCATCCACATTCCGAGCAGGTTTGTAAATTACACCTGGGTTGTAGCCTAAATTCTTTAAAATATTTATAATTTCGTTTTGGCTTACCCCCTCACCCGAGCTTATATTAAAGGTGTCATCGGTGCCGGAATAGCCCCATAAAGAATATATCATATTACAAACATCTGTAATATAAATGTAATCTCGCACAGTTTCGCCATCGCCCCAAATTTCAATTTTTTGGTTATTAATGGCTTTTTTAAGAGCAGCATCAATAAATCCAACACCCTTTAAATAATCTTGCCCGGGGCCATAAGGGTTGGCCACCCTTGCAATTAAAAACTTGGTTTTAAACTGTGTGTTAAAGGTTCTTAAAATATTTTCTATGCAAAGTTTAACGCAGCCGTAATGGTTAATGGGGCGTGCCAAAGCACTCTCGTTAATGGGTTGGATTTCTTGGTTACCGTAAACCGTGCCGCCGCTGCTTAAAAAAATCATTTTGGTTGCGGTGCCAATAAGCATAGAGCAAAGCCTGACGGTTTGCAATAAATCGTTTTCATAGCCCTGCATAAACCTTGCGTTAGAGTTGCCCGGGTTTACAGTGCTTATGGCGTGAATAACCAAATCTTTGCCGCTAACGGCTGTTTGCAGGTCGGAATTATTGAAAAAGTTGCCTGTAATGTAATTAATTCTACTGTCGGGCACATCGGGTTTTTGAATATCAAAAACATAAACCTTCCAACCGTTATTCAAAAACGTTTCGGCAATATTTTTACCTAAAAAACCATTGCCGCCTAAAATAAGAAGTTTATTTTTTATCATCGGCCTCAATACCTTTCAGCAGTGCATCTCTTACCTTTTTGGCTTCTTCTTCCCAAGAGGTAGACATTGCAAATTTTAGTCCCTTTTGCCTAATTTTTTGAAGTTCATCTTTATGTTTTAAATAATAGGCCATTTTTTCGGCCATTAAAACAGGGTCGTAATCTACCATAATGGCGTTATTTTCGTTCACAAGCCACGAACTGTTTTCACCCTTAGAGCAAACTGCAACCGAATTAGAAGCCATAACCTCAAGTGGTAATAAAGATAAATTAGTGTTGGAAATTATAAAGCACATATCGCATTGTGAATATAAATCCGACAATTTTTCAAGCGGTAAAATACCTAAATTTTTATGTTTAAATGGTATTTCGTAATTTCCAACATCCCAGCCGGCAAACACAACGGTTAAATTGTCTACCCTTTTGCTTAACTCGTTAAGGGCTAAAAGGCCTAATTCGAAATCTCGCCTTGGGGTTACGGGGCGAGCATAGAAAAACACGGTGTTATCATCGCTTTCTTTTTGTTTTGGAACATAATGCTCCTTATCGTAAGAAAAGCCAAAACTTTCGGTTTGCATGCCGTATTCTTTATTAAGTTTATCTTTAAGCCAATCGCCTGCGGTTATGCCGCGGAAACCAAACTTATAGGTGTTTTCGGCAAAGATATATTCGCTGCCTTGTGCATAAAAATAAGGTTCAAAATCTTGCACAAAATAAAACTTGCTTATTGTGTTGTTAAAGTTTTTAACGGGATATGCAGTTTGCCAACCTGTTGCTATGGTGGCGTGGGCAAATTGCATATATGAAATATCGCAATAGGCTTCTACCCTGCTGTCCAAAATGCTGAAATGCTGTTTTAAAAAGTTATTTAGGGTTTCGTTATCTTTAATATTTATGGATTCGTGCAAATATATCCTGCTGTGAAAGCCCATATTCTCTAAGTTGGAAATGAACCTAAAAATATTAATATGTCCACCCGAGCCAACACCCATTTCAGGTATAACCCAGTTAAGAATTTTAACCTCATCATTTTTATGGGCTTCATAGGCCTGGTTGTCAAATTCCACCTTGGTTTCATCCACAACATAGCCGTAAAATTTAAAAACATCTATTTTAGTGGCTATTTTCTCTACATAATTTCCGGCGGCTTTAAAGCCATTAACCTTTAAAAACTGGTAAACACGCCTTAAAAAAAATAAAAATCTTTTCATAAATAACCCCTTATTTTTATTTATTTTTTTGTACATATTGTTGCGAAAACAATTTATCGGCTATTTTTTTGCCTTTTTTGCTAAATGTGTGGTAAATACCACCTATATAGCCGCCTATATACCTATATAAGTTTCTAACAAAACTGTAATAGGCCCAATATATTTTTTTTCGTTTTGGCAAAACTATGGTTCTTAAATATTTAATGTCAGATATTATATGTTTTATAGCCGCCGGCACCGTTAAATACCAATGCTTAACTATAATAAACTTATGCAACTCATAAAGGCTTTTAAATTCGTCGTAATAGCGTTTAAAGTATGTTGACAGTGAATAGTTATGCGAATGATAAACCGGTGCATTGGCGCAATATATTTTTTTATACCCTAACTCAATCATTTTGCGGCACCAAATTTGGTCTTCGGCAAAATTTACATCGTCGTAAGGATATTTTTCAAAAACACTGCGGCGTACACAAGAATTATTGTCGGAAAAAAAGGCCAAAAAATGTCTGTAGCCTTCATCGGTTTTATAGCGCTCCGGGTCTTCCAGGCTGTAAACCGTGTTCTCGGTGCCAAAACCTTTAAAATGTAACTCTAAATCGCGTTTATCAAACACATTACAATCGGGGTAAGGGTAATGCACTCCAAAGCCGCCCACAATACTTTTGTCGGTCTGCATGGCATCAATAAAATTTTGCAGCCAATGTTCGCTTGCCGGAACGGCATCTTGTGTAATAAATATAATAAATTCTCCCGTTCCCTTAAACGCCCCAAAATTTCTGGTTTTGCCATGACCAAAATCTTTAGCAGGAATTTGAAACAGGCGACAATCAAAACCATTTATAATGTCTAAAGTATTATCACTGGAGCCCGAATCTACACATATAACCTCGTAACTGTAACTTGTTTTTTGCCCAAAAACTGCCGTTAAAACATCCTTTAATTGTTGGCCGCCGTTTTTGGTCGGTATTACTATAGAAACATCCATTTACTCACCGGTTTCTTCTAAAGTTTTAATTTTTTGATGCAGTTGGTTATTTTCTATAATTAAATTAATTCTGCTTTCCAAATCCAAATCATAAAATCTGTAAACAAAATATTTAATGCTGATTTCTGTAAAATCGTTGTTTGTTACGGTAATTACAGGCTCATCAACAAAATAATAATCGTCGCCTATAACCAAATTAGCGTTGGTTTCAAAATCGGTAACGGCCACCTTTTCGCCCAATTTTAAGGCTGTAATTTCTTTAATTTTTACTATTGAACCCTTAGAGGTTGGTGTGATGGCAACCTTTGCCGGCAGGTCATAACCGAAATCGGCCGTCAGGCAAATGTCTTGCGTTACGGCGTTGCAGGCTGTATAAATTTGGAATGGTTTTTCGGCATTATAAATTTTGGCCTTGAACGCCGTTTTGTTAATATCAATATCGTTAATATTGCAAACAAGCGGAGCGGCCGCCTTGGCAATTTGAGAGTATTTAACCGCCCTGCCCGAAATTTTCTTTTGAAAAATTTCTTCCATTAATTTAAACACCGCAAAATGCTCACTGTTAAGACCTGCTGCTGCATAAACCTTTTCTTTTAGTTCTTGATTTAAAGAACTAATGGAATAATTGTGGTAAATGCTGCGGAATATAATAAATTCCAGCGGAACGGGAAAATCCAACACCCATTCGTAATCTATAATAATATTTTTGTTGCCGACTATAATATTATCGGCAATTAAATCGATGTTAGAAACCGCTGCAGAATTTAAATCGGAAGGCATGGCAATATTGCCAAAATAATTAATAAACTTAAAACTTTTGGTAAACGTGCGCCCCGAAGACAAGCAATTTACCGTTTTGCGCAACGACTCAATAAGCAGTAAAAGTTCTTCTTGGTCGCCGTTTTTTATTGCGTTGTTAATTTTGCAGCCTAATGTTTGGCCGCTTATATATTTAAAATTAACCGAATCTTCTTGAGGTTCGCATTCACAAATTTCTATGGGCATACCAAAACATTGTTTTTGCAGCCTGTTAAAGCTTTTTTCTATGCGAAGTATATGTTCGGTTGCAGCCTTTACTGCCGGAATCTTTTTAACTATTTTACCTTCTTCGGTATTTAAAATAAGTGTGCAGGTCTGATATTTTTCACTACGCTCGCAACTTATTTTTGCGTATTCTATATTATTGCAGTCGGCAGGTGGTATTTCTATAAAATAAGAATTTGCATATAGCGCGAATTCGTTATTTTTTAAAATTTTATTAATTAACTTTTCTTGCCCTAAAACACTTATTCTGCCTTCTTCAAAAACAGGCTCAAAGGGTTTTAATGAATCTTCTTTAGGTAATAGTTTGTCGGTATAAACCTCGTCTACATAATAATAATCGGGGTATAAATAATGAAATTTATAATTATTTGCACCGTTTTCTTTTAAAATACTTTCCCATTCGGGTTTAGAGTAATGCTTTTGTTTGGAGTCAATATAGCCAAGCGGGCCCTCTAAAAATGTGTTGTTTTTGTTTTCTTTAGCACCGTTTAAATATTTCATTCCCATACGGTTTTCGGCCACAATTAAAATGGTGGTGTTTTCGTTTTTAAGCACACTAACCTCTTTAAGCATTTGCGGTGTGGCATAACCCGGCATAACAATTATATAATCAAATGCGCTTTCAAAACCAATAATAAGTTCACTAACATTGCCCGAATATATTTTTAAATTGCGGCTGTCAGAAAACCTGTGGGCATATATTTCGGCCGAACAATCGTATTCGGTTAAAGCAGTAACATTTTTAGCATTTGCAGCCAAAAGACCTGTGGCAGCACCGCCTTCGTCGCCAATAACCAAAATGCTGCTTTTTTCTTTAAACGGATACCAACTGAATAAGTTTTTTCTTTGTGGGGCAAAAAATTCCGCATTAAGTTTATTGGGTTCATCGGTTAAAACCGTAATCCCATTTTTTTTAAGCCTTAATTTTTCAAGAACATCTTGGTATTTATTGTTTGCCTGAGTTTCGGTGTTTTGTTTATAAACCTTAACATAACTAACCGGGCCGCCCATAGTAATCTTCGCCTCTATTCTATAGTGATTTTAGAATCTAAATCAAAAAATCCAACCGTATCTTTGGTGGAAAACACCTCTATAAAACAAACATCGTAAAGCCTGTGGTAAACCTTAAGGGTGTCTAACTGGTAGCCTGTGCAACCAAGCGACAACAGGTATTGACCGCCTTGCAATGTCATTTTTTGCTTAAAAGTAACCACCAAATCGGTTCCGGCTTTAACTTGTTCGGGGCTGCAGCCCTCGAGCATTGTATTGGTGCCGGTTATTACCGTTCCTTTTCTGTCTTTAATGGTAAAGGTGAAAATCGGGTTTTGAACATCTTTATTAAAATGCACCCTATATTTAATTAAAAATTCGGAATTTTTATCTATAGATGATGTTATTAAGCCCTTATTATCCACCACCGCAAAATCAGTAATTTCGGCATCTCGTTCGCCATAATTCTGGCAGTTGGCGTTTTGAATAACATAATCTTTCCACATTTTGCCATTGTCTGATTTTTCTTTTGGTTGTTCGGTTTTAGCCTCTACCGTTTTATTTTGCTCGAAATCGTATTGATTGGCCAAAATCTTTTTATAAATATCTACAATTTCGCTGGATTTTCCAACCGCTATTTGTTTGCCCTGGTGAATAAGCAAACTGCGGTCGCAATATTTTAACACTGTGCTTAAATCGTGCGATACAAACAAAATTGTTTTGCCGGCATCTTTAAACTCATTAAACTTGCGGTAGCACTTGGCCTGGAAGAAAATATCGCCCACGCTTAAGGCTTCGTCAACAATTAAAATATCGGGCTCAACATTAATGGCCACAGCAAATGCCAAGCGGGCAAACATACCGCTGGAATAGGTCTTTACAGGCTGGTAAATAAAATCGCCAATTTCGGCAAATTCTATAATATCGCCCAGTTTTTTCGACATTTCTTCATTTGTAAAGCCCATCATAGTGCCGTTTAAATAAATGTTTTCAATACCGGTATATTCCATATTAAACCCGGCGCCAAGCTCTAAAAGCGCGCTTATTTTACCATTAACCTCAACACTGCCCGAAGTTGCATTTAAAACTCCTGTTATAATTTTAAGCAGTGTAGATTTACCCGAGCCGTTGGTACCAATTATTCCAACACACTCGCCTTTTTTAACCTCTAAATTAATTTTGTCGAGCGCAAAATGGTCGGTATGGTAGTTTTTATGTGTTAAGGAAAGCGACTCCTTAAGCCTGTTTATCGGTTTATCGTAAAGTTTATAAACCTTGTTAATATCTTTTACACTTACAACAGTTTCAGCCATAATTCACGCCCCCTTTACAATACATCGGAAAAGTGGGGTTTTAATTTTTTAAACACTTTGTTCCCAATTAAGAAAAGTGCAACAACCAAAACCCAAAAATATAATGTTCCAAAGGGGTGGTTCCAAACCCAAGCGTTTGCGCCGCCCATAAAACAACTGCGATAGCCCGACACAATGTAATACATTGGGTTTAATTTTAAAATTTTAACAAGGTAGGTATTTATAAACACATTTGAAGAACCAAGCAGTAAATTCTCGTTCCACATTATTGGGCAAAGCCACATTCCCACCTGCAAAACAATGTTAATAAGTTGGGCAAAATCTTTAAAAAACGGAACTATAGAAGCCGTTACATATGCCACGGCAACCGTTAAGCAAACACACGCAAACATATAGTAAAAAATTTGCAGCGCAGCAAGTGGTAAAAACCTACCGTTTAACAAATAAACAAGCACGGCAAAACCCACAAAGAAAATATGCACAATTAATGCCGACAATATTTTAACTGTTGGTAAAACACTTATTTTAAAAACAACCTTTTTTACCAGATAACTGTATTCTATTAAGCAATTTGTGGCGTTCATTAATGCCTCTGAAAAAAAGAACCACGGCACTATGCCGGCAATAAGCCACAACACATAGGGGTAGCCATTGTCGGTGTCGGCAGCGCGAAAGCCAACCTGAAAAACAAATACATAAATAAGCACCGTTACAACCGGCTGAACAAAGGCCCAAAATATGCCGAAATACGAGCCCGAGAACTTTGTTTTAAAGTCGTTTTTGGCCAATTTTAAAACAAACCTAAAATCTGAAAAAATATCTTTTAAAATGCCCATTTTGCATTCTCCTTTTAATTTGAACAACTGCAAAAGCAAAATCATTTCATAGTTACTTTATATTATAACAAATATTGTTAAAAATTACAACATTTAATATATTTTTAAATGCAACTGTTTATTAAACCCTTGACAATAAATTGCCTTTGATATAAAATAATTTAAGCACTTTATATCCGCCCCCTTAGTTAAATGGATATAATAAACCCCTCCTAAGGGTTAGTTGTGCGTTCGATTCGCGCAGGGGGTGCCAAAAGCAAGGTTTTTACGCCTTGCTTTTTTTGTGTTTTATGGTATAATTTATTTGCTAAAAACAAAAAGGAGTATTTGTATGGTTAATTTAGGTAATGTTTTAATTTTAGGCGACAGTTATTCCACCTTTAAAGGTTTTATTCCCGAAGGTTATTTATATTACTATTTAAGCGAAAAAGAAGATGACGATGAATCCAGGCTTTTAAACAACGTTGATGAAACTTGGTGGCGTCAACTAATTGCCAAAACCGGCTCTAACTTGGTTTTTAACTCAAGCTTTTCGGGCTCGGCTGTGTGCAACACCGGTTGGACCGGCCGCGATTCAATTACAACATCGTTCAGCACACGATTTAAAGAACTGTTAGATAACGGTTTTTTCAAAGAAAATAAAATAGATACACTATTTATTTTTGGTGGCACTAACGATTCTTGGTGCGATGCCCCAATTGGCAACCTTAAGTTTGAAAACATTGAAAAGGAAGATACCTTTAACGTTTTAGAAGGTGTTTGCTACCTTTACGATATGGTAAAAAACAACCTGCCTGCCAGGGTTATAGTTTTGCTTAACGTTGATGAAGTAAAACCCGAAATTACCAACGGATACATAACCGCTGCAGAACATTATGGTTTTGAATATATTAAAATTAAAGACCTGCAAAAACGCGCCGGCCACCCCGACGCCACAGGCATGACACAAATTTGCGACCAAATATTAGAATATTTAGAAAACAATAAAACCCAGGGTTAATTACCCCGGGTTTTAATTTTATAATTTTAATTCAACGGTATTTTTTGTTTGCTCATATTGCCTGTATGTAACGTTTGCTGTATCGAACATTTTTTTAGCGGCAATAACACTTTCGGTTGCGCTGTATTTATCGCACATATAAATAACCTCTTTAATACCGGCCTGAATTATTGCCTTGGCGCATTCATTACACGGGAAAAGGGTTGTATAAACCTTGCAGCCCTTTAATGTGCCGCCCCTAAAGTTTAAAATTGCATTAAGCTCGGCGTGGCATACAAAAAAATATTTGCTTTCAAGCGCGCCGCCTGTGTTATCCCACGGGAAAACATCGTCGCTGCAAAATGCCGGCATACCGTTATAACCCACCGACATTATTTTATTATCGTTATCTACAATACAGGCGCCAACCTGTGTTGATGGGTCTTTACTGCGCTGAGAAGAAAGCAGTGCTATTCCCATAAAATATTCATCCCAGTTTAAATAATTTTCTCTTTTCAAAAAAATCACCTCATACAGTTATTTTAAACCATTTTAACATAAGTTGCAACAAATTTTTATAAACTTAAAGCAAGCTTTAGCAACTCACTCGGGTTGTTAACAATGTGTTTTGCACCATTTTCTATTAATTCATTGCTTTCCCTAAAGCCCCAGGTTACCCCAACAGGAATGGTTCCGCTGCCCACTGCAGCTGCCATATCCATGCCTGAATCGCCAACAAAAAGGGTGTTTTTGGCATTAACCCCTAACAAATCAAGCGCTAAAAAAACGGGTGCAGGGTCGGGCTTTGTTGGCAAGCCTTCCCTTTGGCCAACAACAACCTTAATTGAATCGCCAAAAAGTTTTTGTGTAACTTCGTTGGCCGGTTGTTGCGCCTTATTAGTTACCACAGCCACCTTAATTCCCAGTTCTTTAAGTTTTAAAATAAGCTCCGGCATACCGTCATATGCGCAGGTTTTGTCGGCGTAATGATGGCTATAATATTCCAGAAAAATTTGTTTTGCTGCCAAAACATCGGCCTCGCTTTTTCTTTCTTGTGGCAGTGCGCGCTCTATTAATTTATGAATACCATCGCCAATAAAATATTTATATTCATTTATTTTATGCGGGGGCGCATTAAAAAACGAAATAGCATAATTTGCGGCATCGGCTAAATCTTCCAATGTATTAGCCAAAGTTCCGTCTAAATCAAAAACAACTGCTTGTACCATTATTTCACCTCTGACAAGTAAAATTATACCAATTAACACCGTTATTTTCAACACATTTGCAAATATATTAAAAAAATTATAAAAAAACACTTGCATTATTTAAGGTTTTCTGTTATTATATCTTTTGCTAATGTCAATAAAAGGAGGTGCAGACTCATGGCTAAATGTGATATCTGCAGTAAAGAAATTGCTTTTGGGATTCAAGTTTCCCACTCACACAGACGTTCAAACAGAACATGGAAGCCTAATGTAAAGAAAGTTAAGGCTATCGTGAATGGTACACCGTGTCGTATAAATGCCTGCACCCGTTGCTTACGTTCAGGTAAGGTTACCAGAGCCATCTAGGCATTTAAAATCAAGTTTTAGGAACGGTGTAATCCACTTGGATTGCACCGTTTTCTGTTGTAAAAATATATAAGGAGTTTATTTATGTACAACATTGCAATAATAGGCGGCGGCATAGGCGGCATTATGGCGGCCTATAAAGCCAAACAAAATTCTCCCGACGCTAAAATTATCATTATTGAAAAAGGCACCGAACTTGAAAAGCGCCATTGCCCTGCTAATAAAAATAATAAATGTGTGCATTGCAAAATTTGCAGCATAACAAGCGGATATGCCGGAGCCGGCGCATTTTCCGACGGTAAATTCAACATAGGCACCGCCTATGGTGGCTCGCTTGGTGAAGAGCTTGGCGAAGATATGGCAATGGACTATATTAACGGGGTTGACAACATTTTACGCAACTTCTCTGACGATTACCCCGAGCTTTATTTGTCTAACGAAGATTTAAAGCTTAAGTGTTTGCAAAACAACCTAAGGCTTTTGGATATGAATGTTAGGCACCTTGGCACAGATAAAAACTTTGCCACCATGAAAAACCTTATTTGTTGGCTTAAAGATGCCGGCGTTGAGCTTTTAACACTTAGTGATTGCAACGATATTACTAAAACTAAAAACGGTTATGCACTAAACATTACCGAAAAAGGCCAAGAAAAAACCATTGAAACCGAAAAACTTATTATTGCAACCGGTCGCAGTGGCGCCGATTTTGTGAAAACTATTTGTGAAAAATTCGGCATACAAATTAACGCTAATTCGGTGGATATTGGCGTGCGTGTTGAAATGAAGGATTCTATTTGGCGTGAGTTTTCAAGCAAAATTTACGAACCTAAAATTTTATACCGCACCAAAACCTTTGAAGACAGAACCCGTATGTTCTGCTTTAACCAAGGCGGTTTAGTTTCGGCCGAAAACAACCACGGCGTTATAACAGCCAACGGACATTCTTATGCCGAGGCCCACAAAAAAACCGAAAACTGCAACTTTGCTATTCTTTCTTCAATTCATTTTGCGGGCGACTTTAACAAACCCACCGAATATGCAAGTAATATTGCCAAAAATATGAATTTTGCTGCCGAAGGCAACATTATGGTTCAGCGTTTTGGCGATTTAATAAGGGGTAGGCGCACCAACGAACACAGGCTTTTAGCCAACACCGTTACACCCACCCTTAAAGCCTTTGCGGGCGACCTTTCTATAGTAATGCCATATAGAGCGTTAACAAATATTATAGAAACAATTTATGCTTTAGATAAAGTTGCCCCTGGTTGCGCCAACGACGACACCCTTTTATATGGTTGTGAAAACAAATATTACTCTATTCGCCCTGTGCATAACGGCCATTTTGAAATTGCAAATGGCATGTATTTAATAGGCGATGGCAGCGGTATTACCCGCGGTCTTTCGCAAAGCGGTGCCATGGGCTTATATGTGGCCGACCATATTTACGGTAAAATTAACAACAATTAAAATTAAGCAATAAAAAAGGCCGCAAATGCGGCCTTTTTTGTTATTTCTTTTTACCGGTTATTTTATTTAACAGGGCGGTTACAGCAATTATTACAAGCATTACAATAATTATTGTTAACATGCCTTCGCCCATGTATGTGGCATTTTTAATAAAGTTCATAGGTTCAAACATTTTAAATTCCCCCTACATAAAGAAGTTGAGTATAAGGCCGCCTGCAATAACCGAGGCAATTTGGCCCGAAACATTTACACCCATTGAATGCATTAATAAGAAGTTCTGCGGGTCTTCGGCAAGGCCCATTTTGTGAACTATACGGCCCGACATTGGGAATGCCGAAATGCCTGCGGCACCTATCATGGGGTTGATTTTCTTTTTAGAGAAAATATTTATAATTTTGGCAAAAATAACACCGCCTGCAGTATCGAAAATAAATGCTATAAGGCCAAGGCCTAAAATTAACAGTGTATCTAACTTTAAGAAACTTGCATAGTGCATTCTTGTGGCAATGGTAATGCCCAAGAAAATTGTAATAAGGTTGGCTAATACCTTTTGAGCGGTTTCGGAAAGTGAGTTTAAAACACCGCATTCGCGAATTAAGTTACCAAACATTAAGAAACCAACTAAAGATACCGAAGCGGGAGCAACAAGACCGGCTATAACGGTAATAATAATTGGGAATAAAATTTTGGTTAATTTAGAAACCTGCTTGGGTTCGTAAGGCATGCGAATAAGGCGTTCTTTCTTGGTTGTAAGTGCCTTAATAACGGGGGGCTGAATAATTGGAACTAAAGCCATATATGAATATGCGGCAACGGCAATTTCGCCCATATAATTACTGCCCAATTTTTGCGAAACAACAATGGATGTTGGGCCGTCGGCTGCACCAATAATGGCAATGGATGCGGCATCGTTTATTTCGAAGAACATAGATGCCATGCATAATGTAAAGAAAATACCAAACTGTGCGGCAGCACCGAAAATCATAAGTTTTGGATTAGAAAGCACAGGGCCGAAATCTATCATAGCGCCTATGCCTATAAATAAAATAAGGGGGAAAAGTTCGTTGGCAATACCTGCGTTATAAAGAACATCAAGCGCGCCAACCTCTTCACCTTGGGTAATAACGCCCGAAAGCGGAAGGTTTACAAGTATTGCGCCAAAGCCCATTGGTAAAAGCAGGGTTGGCTCCATTTCTTTTTTAATTGCTAAAAATATCAGCAATCCGCCTATTGCCCACATAACAAGCATTCTTGGGTCAAAGTTGGCAACAAGACTGTTTAAAATTTCTACCATAAAAACACTCCTTATTTTGTTTAAGACCGAAGTTTATATTAAAAAAGACTCCGGCTGCATTTTGCAGTCAGAGTCTTGCTGTTTAATACAACTGCGAGCCCTAAGGCCGTATTGACGCAGACTGTCCCATACAAAAATATGGCAGCTACTCCCTCTAAACCTAAAGTATTATAACACTTTTATATATTAATTGTCAACATTAATGTACTCTATATACTCTTCTAAGGTTAGGCCAAGGTTATGCATTTCGGTTGCGGCGGCGCGCCCCACAAACCTAAAATGCCAAGGCTCATAAGTAATGCCTGTTATGTTGGTTTTATTTTCGGGGTAACGCAAAATAAAACCAAACCTATAGCAGTTTTCGGCCAACCATTTTGCCTCTGGTTCTTGTGCAAAAGACTGCTCTGCACTGGGCAAATTATGCATATCAACACATAAACCGCTTTGGTGTTCGCTGGTGCCGGGTTTTGTTGAATAACTTAAGGTATAAGCCTCACACTCAGCCTTTGTTTTAAATTTACCGCTTTTCCAGTCGCGGTCAAAATACATATTAAATAAATAATCTTGATATGAATAAGAGCGATAGGCGCTGGTAACGGTAACATCGGTAACCCCGCACTGTTTACCCTCGTTTAAAAACGCTTTTAAGGCTTCGGCCGCAGCTTTTCTTAATTTTTGGGTGGCTCGGCCATCCTGCCTTGTGTATCCGCAATCGGTTAAATCGGCCGGCTCGTAATCGGCCTCTAATTTATTGTTAGGGCCAACTAAAAAAACATACTCATACTTGTTTTCGGGCTCTATAAACCCAAGCGCACCCGAAATGTCGTTTTTATAAAACACGCCAATCTGTTCTTCGTAACTTAATTGTGGTGCAGACGTGTTTTGCTCGGTATCCTGTGGGGCTTCGGGTTGCTCCGGCTCTGGCGTTTTATTAAAACATCCCCTTAAAAACAGGGCGCACAAAACACCTAACAAAGCAACAACAAAAGTTGTTATAATTGTTTTTAAGAATTTCTTGTTCATAAAAATATCACCAAAAACAGTATACAACAAAATATTAATATATGCAAATTAATTATATACAAAACCGTTAAAAAGGGTTATAATTATAAAAGCATATTTTGGAGGAATAAAATGGAATATTCAAAAATTATTTCCGCCGAATTTTCGGCAAATGAAACCCACATTAATAATATCATTACCCTTTTAGATGAAGGTAATACCATACCCTTTATTGCCCGCTACCGCAAAGAGATGCACGGCACAATGGATGACCAAAAAATTCGCAACATTGCCGAGCGCCTTGCCTATTTGCGTAATCTGGACGCAAGACGCCAAGAAATTACAAATTTAATTGCCGAGCAAGGCAATTTGACCGACGAAATTACAAACGCTTTAAACTCCGCCACCACCTTAACCGAGTTAGAAGATATTTACCGCCCCTTTAGGCCCAAACGTAAAACCAGGGCCTCGGTTGCTAAAGAAAAAGGCCTTGAGCCGTTGGCCAACGAAATTTTAAATAATACCGACACTTTACTTGAAACCCTGGCTGAAAAATACATTAATGCCGAAAAGGGTGTTGAAACAACAGATGATGCCCTGGCAGGCGCCATGGACATTATTGCCGAAATAATATCCGACAATGCCGAAATTCGCAAACGAATACGCAACCTTACCCGCCTAAACGGTTTTTTAACCGCCACAGGCACCAAAGAAGATATGGGTGTTTACGAAATGTATACCCAATTTAGCGAGCCAATAACCAAGGTGGCAGGCCACCGTGTGCTTGCTGTTAACCGCGCCGAAAAAGAAGATTTTTTAAGGGTTCATATTGATATGCCCGACGAAAAACCCCTTAATGTTATTAACTCGGTTTACGGAAGGGCCAATACACCGTCAGCCGAATTTTTAGAAAATGCCGCGGCCGATTCATACTCCCGTTTAATATTCCCTTCCATTGAGCGTGAAATCAGGGCCGAACTTACCGAAGCGGCATCGGGTGCGGCTATTAAATTATTTGGCGCTAATTTAAAACAACTGCTCATGCAGCCACCCGTTAAAAACAAGGTTGTTATTGGGCTTGACCCCGGTTATAGAACAGGTTGCAAATTGGCCGTAGTGAATGGTATTGGCAAGGTGTTAGATACCGCCGTTATTTACCCCACCCACTCGGCCGCACAGGTGGAAAATTCTAAAGCAACACTTAAAAGAATGATAGAAAAACACTCGGCCGAAATTATTGCTATTGGTAACGGCACCGCCTCGCGCGAGACCGAAGCCTTTACCGCCCAGGTTTTATCCGAAATTCCACAAAAAGTGCAATACATTATAGTGAACGAGGCCGGAGCCTCGGTTTACTCGGCCTCTAAGTTGGCGGCCGAAGAAATGCCCGAGTTTGATTTAACCTTAAGAAGCGCCGTTTCTATTGCAAGGCGCCTGCAAGACCCATTGGCCGAACTTGTTAAAATAGAACCCAAGGCCATTGGCGTTGGTCAATACCAACACGATATGCCCAAAAAACAACTTGAAGAATCGCTTGAAGGTGTTGTTGAATATTGCGTAAACTCGGTGGGGGCCGACCTTAACACAGCCTCGGCCTCGCTGTTGCAACATATATCGGGACTTTCGGGGGCGGTTTGCAAAAACATTGTTGCCTACCGTGAAGAAAACGGCTCGTTCAAAAGCCGAAATGAACTTAAAAAGGTTTCAAAATTAGGCCCTAAAGCCTTCGAGCAATCGGCAGGATTTTTGCGTATTTCGGGCGGTAAAAACCCACTTGATAACACAGGTGTTCACCCTGAATCTTACAATATTGCCGAAAATTTATTAAACGAACTTGGCTTAACCTTAAGTTCCGAAAATCTTTGCCATGTTCTAAATTCTATAACATCCGAACAGTTAGGTTTATTGGCACAAAAATTAAATGTTGGCGTTCCCACCCTTTCCGATATTGCTAAAGAACTTATAAAACCCGGCCGCGACCCACGCGATGAGTTGCCAAAGCCAATTTTTAAAACCGACGTTATGGGTATTGACGACCTTAAAGAAGGCATGGTTTTAAACGGCACGGTTAGAAATGTTATAGATTTTGGCGCATTTGTAGATATTGGCGTGCACCAAGACGGACTTGTTCATGTTTCTCAAATATGTGATAGTTTTATTAAACACCCCAGCGAAAAACTTTCGGTTGGAGATAATGTTAAGGTTAAAATCATTGGACTCGACAAAGCTAAAAACCGCATAAGCCTTAGCATTAAGCAGGCATAAAAAAAGCACGAAGGAAAATTCCTTCGTGCTTTTCTTTAGTTTTTATGTTTTTCAATAATATCTTTGGCAAGCATTTCCGGCACGGGCTCGTAACGCTCAAAATCTATTGTGAAAGATGCCCTTCCCTGTGTTATAGAACGCATTGCTGTAGAAAAATCGTGGGTTTCGGAAATTGGAATTTCGCTAACAATTTCTTGCAATTTGTTTTCCATCGGGTTCATACCAATTACCCGACCGCGACGTTTGTTAATTTCACCAATAACATCGCCCAATGATTCTTCGTTGGTGTAAACCTTTAAGGTGCCAATTGGTTCTAAGAGTACAGGTGAAGCGTTGGGAATACCATCTTTAAAGGCAATTGAAGCCGCAGTTTTAAACGACATTTCGGAAGAATCTACCGGGTGATAAGAGCCATCTACTAAAGTGGCCTTAATGCCAACCATTGGGAAACCGGCCAAAACACCCTGTTTAACACTTTCTTGCAGGCCTTTTTCAACAGCCGGGAAGAAGTTTTTAGGCACAGCACCGCCAAATACCTTTTCTTCAAAAATAAGTTCATCGCCCGAATGTGGCTCAAACTCAATCCAAACATCGCCAAACTGGCCATGACCGCCCGATTGCTTTTTATACCTGCCCTGTACCTTAACAGGTTTTCTTATGGTTTCACGATAGGCCACCGATGGTGTTTTAAGTTCAACATTAACTCCGAATTTTTGTTTTAAGCGGGAAACCACAACATCAATGTGTTGTTCGCCCAAGCCCGAAATAACCTGTTCTTTAGTCTCGGTGTTATAGGCTACATTTAATGTTAAATCCTCTTCGGCCAAACGGTTTAAGCCGTTTGCTATTTTTTCTTCGTCGCCCTTATTAAGCGGGAAAACAGCCAACGACAATGTTGGATTTGGGAATAATGCCGGCACCACAGAAATATCGGTGTTTTCGGCAATAGTATCGCCCGTTAAAACATCACCCAGTTTAGAAACCACGGCAATATCACCGGCAAAAACGGTGTCGGCATCTTCATTTTTGCCGCCCTTTGCCCACATTAATTTGCCAATACGGAATTCTTCGCCAGTGCGCACATTTTTAAGTTTACTGTCGCCGCTAAGTTTGCCGTTTATTACCTTTAAATAAGAAAGTTTGCCAACAAATGGGTCGGCCACGGTTTTAAACACAAACGCTGCCGCTTTAGCGGTTTCGTCTGGGGTAATTAAAGCACTATCGCCACCCTTTGTAACGGTTATTTTACCGTCTATTGCTGCGGGAGCAACCTCGAACATAATATCGGCAAAAACGGGTATAGCGTCGCCCGACTGTTGTATACCGCAGAACACAGGACAAATATCGCCCGTTAACATACCTTTTTTAATGGCTGTTAATTTTTCTTCGGTTGTAAATTTAACACCATCAAAATATTTTTCCATTAAGGCTTCATCGGTAGAGGCAACGGCCTCTAACATAATTTCGCGCATTTGGGTAATTTCTTCACCTTGTGGCATTTCACATTCGGTAGATTTAATTCCATTAAACACAAATGCTTTATCGTTAATAAAATCTATGTAACATTTAACTGCTTCGCCCTCTAAATAAGGCACAACCACAGGGCAAATAACAGCGCCGTAAAGGCCTGTTAAGCGGGAAACAACCCTATAATAATGTGCGTGAACAGAATCTAACTTACCAATAAAGAATGCGGTGGGAAGACCAATGCCCCGCACCTTTTCAAAATTCTTTTGGGCGCCAACCGTAAAACCGGATTTACCCGAAAGCACTATAACTGCACTGTCGGCAGCCGAAATTGCTTCGCATGCGCCTGCCTCGAAATCGAAAAGACCGGGGGCGTCTAATAAATTAATTTTATTCTCCTTATACTCCAGCGGATAAACCGACATGCCTATAGAAATTTTTCGCTTTTTTTCTTCGGCATCAAAATCCGACACTGTGGCGCCGTCGGCCGTTTTGCCAATGCGCTCAATATCGCCGTTATTATAAATTAACGCTTCGGTTAGCGTGGTTTTACCCGAGCCTCCATGGCCCAAAAATGCAATATTTTTAATATTGCCTGCTTTATATTGTTTCATGGTTTCACTCCCTTAAAATCTATAAATTCAGTATAGCACAGTATTTTATATATTTCAACTAATTTTTGTAAACTTATTTGATTTTTTTTGTTAATTTTTTATAAATAAACAATATTAATTAAACTGTAACAAGTTTGAAACAATTTAGGTATTTTTGTAATTATTTTGTGATAAAACTGTAACTAAAAAGAAAGGACTTTTTGAAAATTTATTGATATAATATTAATATACTAGAAAGGTGGTGCGAAATATGAAAAAATTAAGCCTTATTGCAGTGGTTCTTGCTTGCTGTGCTTTTCTTAATGGTTTTATATGTGTCGCACCCGCTTCGCAATCAACCGCACAGGTTAATAACAACCTTGTTGTAACCGCAAGGCTTGAAAATCTGCTTAATCAAAACACCGTTTATAATGACAATTTTTATAGCAACCAAAAGCTTGTTAATGCTGCCACAGTTGTTTTAAAAGCCTATGCCGATGAAGACGGCTTCATTAAAAACGAAATAGTTTCGGCTTATATTAAAGATATGTACGACATAGACATAGATTTAACCCAAAACATTAACCCAGACCTACCTCAAAAAGAGGGTTATGTGCTATTAGTGCCACGTGGTTATTCGGTTTATTCGCACAAAATTACCAATATAGAGAATAACGGGAACCAATTAATTGTAACCTCTTCTGTTCGTGTTTCCACCCATGATTCGCAAGAGTTTAACATGCAGGCTGAAACAATATTTATAGAAAACGAGAACAGTATATTCGGCTACTCGATATTAAATTCTCAACTAACAGAACAAAACTTAGGTTTAAAAATTTAAAATTAATTATAAAAGAAAACCGACCGTTTAAATACGGTCGGTTTTCTTTTTAGGGGATGAGGAGAAACCCTAAATTTATTAGGGGAAGATTAGGGTTGCGGCTTCCCTTTCTTCGAAAATATATTAACATTCCTTTTTTTCTAAATTGTGAATGATTTTTTAAATTATTGTATATTTTAATTTTATTTTTGCCATAATATTTTCGGAGGCGTTAATATTATGAAAAATGAAAATAAAAAAAACAATGCACAGAAAAAAGCGAACAGCGGCTTTTATATAGTTTTATCACTTTGTTTGGTGGCGGTAGGTGTTGCGGCTTGGTCGGTAACACAAGAATTTAGTGGTACAGAACCGAATTTGGAATATTCCGAACCCGACAATTCATATACTGAAATTACCGAAATACCCGAAGCCCCGGTGGACAGCAACTTAACCGACATTGAATATGACGAACCCGAGCCCCAAGATACACCCGCCAGCACCACCCCCGAAATTCCAACGGCTGAATATTTTTTAATGCCAATAGAGGGGAATATTATTAAGGTGTATGACAATGTAACGCTGCAATACTCGGCCACGCTTGGCGATATGCGATTGCATACCGGAATTGATATTGCTGCCACCGGTGGCAGCGCAGTGAAATCGGCAGGCGACGGCACCGTAACCGAAATTTATAATGATGCCGCTTTAGGAACCGTAGTGGTTATTGACCATGGGAACTCTGTTGTGGCAAAATATTGCGGCCTTGAAAACGAAACCGCCGTTAAAAGCGGCGACACAGTAAAAGCCGGAACCGAACTTGGCACATTAGGAATTATTCCTATTGAAAGTGCCGATGAAAGCCACCTGCATTTTGAAATTTTTGAGGGCGGAACGGCCGTTTCTCCCTTGCAAAAAATGGGTATGGAAAACTAAACCGCGCCCCCGAAATATCGTTTAGGGGCAGCGGCCCTAACATTTAAGTTACGGGCCAAAAAAATCTCACCTTTAATTAAAGGTGAGATTTTTTATATCATTTTCAATTTTATTTTTAAGCTCGTTTATTGTGGAAAATTTTTGTTCTTCCCTAATAAATTCAAGCAGTTGAATAGTAACATTTTGGCCGTAAACATTACCATTAAAATTCAAAATGTGGGTTTCGGCCGTTATTTTTTTGGTGGCAAAAGTTGGCCTTAAACCAATGTTGGTAACACCAAAATATTCTTTTTCATTAATTAGCACTTTTGATTTATAAACCCCTCGTTTAACATTTATTAAATTTTCGGGGTAGTTTTGGTTAATGGTTGGAATCCCAATTGTGCGGCCGCGTTTGTCGCCCTTTATTACCTTTGCTGTAAAGCCGAACGGAAGCCGAAGTAATTCATTAGCCCTGCTTATATTGCCGCAAGACAATAATTCCCTTATATATGTTGAGGAAACCGTGCGGTCTTTATATAAAACCGGGTCGGCAACCTTTAAAATAATGTTATTATCATTGCAAAATTCTTGCAATAACGCAATGTTGCCCTTGCCGTTTTTACCAAAATGATAATTAAATCCGCAAGAAATAACCGCCGGATTATATTTTTTAACCAAAAATTTAAGAAATTTTTCGGGCTCAATATTTTTTACTTTTTTAAAATTTAAAAAATCCACCCTGTTAATGCCCAAACCTTTAATTAACGCCTCTTTTTGTTTTGGGTTATTAATTGCAATGTTCTTATTTTGAATATACATTTTAGGGGGGAATTTAAAGGCAACCGCAACCGATTTATATTTAGCCTCGGCGGCGGACTTTAAAACAGCAAAATGGCCCTTATGAACACCATCAAAAGTGCCCAACGCCAGAGCCGTTTTAACCAATGTAATCACTCCCTGTAACGCACTTAATTTTAATTTCGTTGTTTTCTAAATTTACCACACCAATGCCTAAAAGCATATTGTCAAAACAAACCCTTACCATTTGGCCGTTTGTGTTGGGGGTAAATTTTAGCCTTGAAATATCCAATGCGCCACCATTACAAAAACGCTTAGCCTGTTTTTCGGTAACGGTAACCTTGGTTAAATATTCCACTGCTTTTTCTTCGCTTAACAAGTTTTTTTCAATGTTTTCGGGCGTTAAATTTTCTAAATCAACACTGTCTTCTAAACTAAAACCCGAAGTGAAATTACGGCGCAGGTCTTTAAGTGTGGCGCCCACACCGAGTTTTTGACCTAAATCGCGGCAAAGCGACCTTATGTATGTGCCTTTGGAACAAACAATATCGACAGTAATTTCGTTATTACAATAATTTGTAACGGGTGTTATAGAATGTATTGTTACCTGCCGAGGCTCTATTTTTACCTCTTTGCCCTGGCGGGCCAATTTATACATAGGAACACCTTGTTTTTTAATTGCCGAATATGTTGGTGGCACCTGCTCAATTGTGCCAACAAAACCTTTAAATGCATCTATTATTTGTTGTTCGGTTATATTTGGTTCTGTTTTACTTAAAACAGAACCTGTAATATCGTCGGTGTCGGTAACGGTGCCAAATAAAAAAGTGGCGGTATAACCCTTGTCGGCCTCTAACAAAAATGAAGAAAGAGCCGTTGCCTTGCCAATAAAAATTGGCAAAACACCCGTGGCCATTGGGTCCAGAGTGCCTGTGTGGCCCACCCTTTTTGTGCCGGCCAACCTTTTTATGCGGGCAACAACACCAAACGAGGTTAAACCCGCAGGTTTATTTATTATTAAAAGTCCCTGCATCTAATTCCTCCAAGGCTTGCTTAACAACATCTAAAACCTGTTGTTTTACATCGGTCAAGGTGCCGCTTAGTGAGCAACCTGCCGCATTTTTATGGCCACCACCGCCCAATTTTTTGCAAATTTCCGAAGCATCAAGCGGTTCGTATGTTCTAAGTGAAATTTTATATGTGTCATCTTCCGACTGCTTAACCGAAACGCCTGCCATAACACCCTCTACCGAGCGAGAAATGCTTGCAACGCCATCTAAATCGGACTGTGTGCAACC
The DNA here is from genome assembly GCA_017439765.1 of Clostridia bacterium. Classification (GTDB taxonomy): domain Bacteria; phylum Bacillota; class Clostridia; order Oscillospirales; family Acutalibacteraceae; genus SIG565. The sequence continues at coordinate 33,460 of JAFSIN010000089.1, forward strand.
CGAAGATTTTTTCATTTCTTCGGTAACGGTAAGCAGCATGCAACGGTCGTTAAAATGGAACTCGGCGCTGTCTAAAACCATTCTTTCAAGTTTAATTCTGGCTTTAGATTTTGTGTCAAACATAATTCTGTTTATTTCGGCTGCATCAACATCGAACCCGTGCAATTCGGCCGCTATTTTATGGGTTTTGGCCGTAACGTTAGAATATTTAAAACAGCCGGTGTCAGTGGAAATTCCGGTATAAATGCATTCGGCAATTTGCGAATTAATTTTAATTCGCATTGCTTTTAAAATATCGTAAATACATTCTGCCGTGGCCGAAGCCGAAGCATCAAGATAAAGCCTTTTGGCAAAACCGGTGTTAGAAACATGGTGGTCTATGTTAAGTTCTATTTTATCGGCGTAATCGTTATAAAGCGGGCCCAGCAACTTAGCATCGGCCACATCTACAGCCAAAATTGTTTTGTAATTTATGGGTTGCAGATTTGCTTTTTTCACAAAAAAGTCATATTGCTGTGGAATATCATCACTGCAGACAACACAGGCTTTTTTGCCAATAGATATTAACCCCAAGGCCAAAGCATAGGCTGAGCCTAATGTGTCGCCATCGGGCGAAATATGGGTAAGAATTATAAAATCATCTTGCTTTTTTAAAAATTTGCAAACATTTTTAAGAGTTATTTTTTCACTCATAATCAGTCTTCCTTATATTCTGCGGTGAACGAATCTATAATGCGTGAAATATTTGCACTTGCCTTTATAGAATCATCGGCCACAAATTTAAGTTCAGGCACCTTTCTTAATTTCATTTTAGCCCCAAGTTCGCGGCGCAAATAACCAGCCGCGCCCTTAAGTGCTTTAACCGATTCTACAGTTTTTTCGGTGCCCTCTATGGCGCTAACATAAACAGTAGCATAAGAAAGGTCGCCCGATACATCCACCTTAACAACACTAAGCAATTTGCTTACCCTTGGGTCTTTAACATCACGCAAAAGTTCCGATAGTGTTATTTTTATGTCGGATGTTATTCTGTTAATTTTAAAACCAGCCATTAATCCCTATATTCCTCCATAATAAAGGCTTCGAAAATATCGCCTTCCTTAATATCTGCAAACTTATCAAGCCCAATACCGCATTCGTAACCTTGGGCAACCTCTTTAACGTCATCTTTAAATCTTCTTAAAGAATCAATTTTATCTTCGGCTACAACAATACCATCGCGCACTACTCGGATTTCGCAAGCGCGGGTAACCTTGCCGTTAGTAATATAACAACCTGCAATGGTGCCCACACCCGATATTTTATAGGTGTTACGAACCTCTACCGTACCTAAAATTACCTCACGGAATTTAGGCGCTAACATACCCTTCATGGCGGCCTCGATTTCTTCAATACAGTTATAAATTACACGGTAAAGCCTTACATCTACACCCTCACGCTCGGCTATTTCTTTGGCAACGGCATCGGGGCGTACATTAAAGCCTACAATAATAGCTCCCGAGGTTTGAGCCAGCACAACGTCAGATTCATTAACAGCACCAACTGCACCGTGAATAACCTTGACCCTAACCTCTTCGTTAGATATTTTTTCAAGGCTTTCTCTAACAGCTTCAACCGAGCCTTGAACATCGGCCTTAACAATGATATTTAATTCTTTTAATTCACCCTCGCTGAATTTATCGAATAAATTATCGAGTGTAACCTTTTGTCTGGAATTAAACATTTCTTCTTTGGCTTTTTGTTTTCTTTGTTCTACCAATTGGCGAGCAAGGCGTTCATCCGAAACGGCATCGAAGGTGTCGCCTGCGGCGGGGGTTTCGGCCAAACCGGCTATTTCAACCGGAACCGAAGGACCGGCCGACTTAACCTGTTTTCCGTTTTCGTTGGTCATAACCCTTACACGACCAACCGCTGTGCCTGCAACAATAATATCGCCTTCTTTTAAGGTACCGTTTTGAACAAGCAATGTCGCAATAGGTCCACGACCTTTATCGAGCCTTGCCTCAATAACAACACCTTTTGCTCTACGGTCGGGGTTGGCCTTTAATTCTAACATTTCGGCCACCAATAAAATATTTTCAAGCAGGTTGTCAATTCCATCGTGTGTTTTGGCCGAAACAGGAACACAAATGGTTTCGCCGCCCCATTCTTCCGGCACAATTGAATGTTCGGTAAGTTGTTGTTTAACAATTTCGGGGTTGGCTTCTGGTTTATCCATTTTATTAATAGCAACAATAATTTGAACTCCTGCTGCTTTGGCGTGGTTAATAGCCTCTACAGTTTGTGGCATAATACCGTCATCGGCAGCAACAACAAGCACTGCAATATCGGTTGCCATGGCGCCTCGTTGGCGCATAGATGTAAATGCTGCGTGGCCGGGTGTGTCTAAGAATGTAATATCTTGGCCTTTGCAATTAACCCTGTAAGCACCAATAGCCTGTGTGATACCGCCGGCTTCGGTGTCGGTTACGGCCGAGTTGCGAATAGCATCCAAAAGTGATGTTTTGCCGTGGTCAACGTGGCCCATTACAACTACAACAGGGCTGCGTTGTTTAAGGCTTTCGGCAGTATCGGGGGTGTCGTCCATAATTTTTTCTTCAATGGTTACTACCACTGCTTTTTCAATTTTTGCACCCATTTCGGTTACAACAATTTCTGCAGTGTCGTAATCTATAACCTGGTTAACAGTGGCCATCATTCCCAATTTTAATAGGTTTTTAATAACCTCGGCAGCAGTCTTTTTAAGGGCAGCAGCCAATTCACCTACTGTGATTTCGTCGCCAACTGTTACGGTAATAGGTGTCTTTTTAATCTTTTCAAGTTGTAATCTTCTTAATTTATCGGCCTCGGTCTCTCTTTTAGCAGAGTGTGGGCGTTTGTAATCTTGAGATTTTTGTTTGATTTTTTGCTTGCGTGAATAGTTGTCGCGCATGGAATTGGCAGGCGCAATATTTTCGTACTTTTCGTTGTACTTTTCCATGTCTACCTGCACGGTTCTTGTATCTACATGGCGAATTTGAGCAGGCCCCCTGTTTGGCGCAGCGCCCGGAACCTTATCTTTTTTGGGTGCAAACGGCCTTGGGTCTGATACCTTTGGAGCAGCTGTTGGTGGTGTTAATTTTTCAACAACCACTTCATCTTTTTTAGTTGCTTTAGGCTCAGCTTTTTTAGCAGTAGCCTTGTTTCCGGCCGATTTCTGCTTTTGCTCGGCCTCGGCAGCGGCCTTTAATTGCTCTAATATAGCCATTTGTTCGGCCAATTTTTTGTCTTTTTCGGCCTTACGGGCAGCGGCCGATGCCTTGCGGGCATCTTCGCCGGTTTTAAAATATTCTTCAAAACTTGCTACCTGATTTTTATTTGTTAAAACCTCAAAAATAACATCTAAGTCGCGCTCGTTTAGTGTGGCGCCCGATTTTTTGGATTCACCAATATTTTCTTCTAAAATAGCGGTAATTTCTTTAGATGCTATGTTAAAATCTTTGGCGGCGTCGCTCACCTTGTATTTAATCATCATGGGCTATTTCCTCCTTTAAATGAAGCTCGTGTAAAACAGCATCGGCAAAGCCTTTTTCGTTAACGGAAATTATTCCGCATTTATGCCCTATGGCATGTGAAAGGGTTTCAATATTCCACCCCAGTATTATAACCTTTATATTAAACAGATTTGCATTATACGAAATTTCTTTTAAACTTTTGCTTGATAAATTGTCGGCAGTTAATATTATGTGTGATTTTTTTTGCTTTAAAGCCGCCACACAGGCATCCATACCATAACTTAACCTGCCTGCCTTGCTTGCAAAACCTAAAAGTGTAAGTATTTTATTATTCATTTAATAAATCTTTCTTTAAATTTAAATAAATTTCTTCTGATATTTGTTGTTTAAAAGCTCTTTCAAGCCTTTTTGATTTATGTGCCGAATTTAAACACTCGACATTTTTACAAACATATGCACCGCGACCGTTCATTTTGCCTTTGTTGTCAATAAGCACTTGGTCTTCGGGGGTTTTAACAACCCTTGTAAGTTCGGCCTTGGGTTTCATTTGGCCGCAACCCACACACATACGCATAGGTATTTTTTTAGTTTTCATTATTCTTCAATTTCCTCACCGTAAAATCCGCTTTCGGGGCGAATATCTATTTTCCAGCCGGTTAATTTGGCGGCCAAACGAACATTTTGGCCCTTGTTGCCAATGGCTAACGATAATTGTGAATCGGGCACTGTAACCTTGCAGGCTTTGGGGTTTTCGCTTTCAATGACCACCGAAACAACCTTAGCCGGCGAAAGAGCCTCACTAATGAAGGCTACAGGGTCATCGCTATATTTTACAATATCAATTTTTTCGCCCTTTAATTCTTCCACAATGTTATTAACACGGGCACCCCTTTGGCCTATGCAGGCTCCAACAGGGTCGATTTCTTCGTTAGGGCTGTAAACAGCCAATTTGGTTCTTGAGCCAGCCTGGCGTGAAACCGATTTAATTTCTATAGTGCCATCAAAAATTTCGGGTACCTCGGTTTCAAAAAGGCGTTTAACAAGGCCCGGGTGTGTGCGTGAAATCATAATTTTAGGGCTTTTTTCGGTTTCTTTAACATCTACAACATAAACTTTAATGTGGTCGCCCTCTGAAAGTTCTTCGCCCGGCACCTGCTCTAATTTAGGCAGAACGGTTTCGGTTTTGCCAATTGTAACATTGGCGTTGCCGGTTTTTGGGTCAATTTGTTGAACAACCGCCGTAAGTAATTCGTGGTTTTTATCTTGAAACTGTGCGAATGTTTGGTTTCTTTCAACTTCTCGTATACCTTGGCGAATTACATGCTTGGCGGTTTGGGCTACTATGCGGCCAAACTGTTTTGTGTTAAGTGCTATATCAACAAATCCGTTTTCCACCGCTTTAGAGCTTATTTTAAGTGCATCTTCCTTTAAAATTTCGGCATATGGGTCGGTAATTTCATCTACAACCTGTTTTCTAACCGTTACCGAAAACACCATTTTTTCAGGGTCAACAACGCAGGTAACAATGTCGCGGCCGCCATAATCTTTTCTGAGGGCTACAACAATAGCATTTTCAATTTTTTCGGCCAAATATTTTTGCGGTATTTCACGCTCTTGCTCCATAAATTTAAGTGCGGCAAAAAATTCCTTAATATCTTTATTCATTTTCCAAATCAACCTTTCAAAATAATTTAAAAATCAATATCATCAAGCCTTACGGCCGAAATATCTTTTTTATTAAATTTAACCGTTTGGTCGCCTAAGTCTATTTCAATATCTTCCGAATAGCCTGCAAGCTTACCAAAAATTTCTTTGCTGCCGTTATAAGCTTTGTAAAGCTTAACCTTTACTTTTTGGCCTAAAAAAGCCTCAAAGTGTTCGGGCCTTGTTAACTTTCGTTCCAGCCCCGGCGAGCAAACCTCTAAATAATAAGATTTATCAATCGGGTCGGCTTCATCAATAATTGGGTCAATTAAATGTGAAACATTGGTGCAATCATCTATTCCAATGCCGCCTTATTTATCTATATACACCCTTAAAAAATACGATGCTCCCTCTTTA
>JAFSIN010000090.1 GCA_017439765.1 Clostridia bacterium
AACCGGTCCTCGCCGTGGTGATGCTGCAGAAATGGCTATTATTGAGTTAATCTAATTTCTCAAATAAAGTTTAAGGTTTGGTCCTCACATTGCAAGTCTGATGCTTCATATCAGCCTTATGATGCGGGGACTAAATTTTTGGGCAAAAAAAGCAGAGATGAATTATCATCTCTGCTTTTATTATTATAATTATTAAATTGTATCTATAACCTCAAAGGCACCGGTGCGCCCATAAATAGATGGGTCAATTAATATTGTGTAGCCACGGCCGTTTTCGGTAGTCCATTCGGCTAAGTGGCGGCGTGGCAAACCACAAGAGGCGAGCAGCACCATAATTGTTCCACCGTGCATAATTGCGGCCGATTCATGAAGACCTTTGTTCATCATATCACGCACAATTTGGTTAATGGCCAAAGCCAAACGCTTTGCGAACTCGGTGTTATCTTCACCACCGGGGGTGGAGTTTGATTTACCCGATGTCCAGGCAATATAATCAGGGTTAATTTCTAATTCGTTTGCTGTTTTACCCTCGAACTCGCCAAAATCATATTCAATAAGGTTTTCTATAATATTAATTTTATTATCGGGGTATAAAATGTTGGCTGTTTGTCGGCAACGCAGCATAGGGCTCGAGTAAAGTTGCTCTATAAAAGGGTAATCAATGGTATCTTTAAGGGTTCTGAGTTCGGTTACACCCTCGGGGGTAACGGGTAAATCGGTGCGGCCAATATATTGCCCTTTTAAATTACCTTCGGTTAACCCGTGCCTTATTAAATGTATTTTATATGTTCTCATAACTAAAGTACCTCGGTGAACAAATTAATAACAGAGTTAGAAACCAACATTCCCTTATTGGTTAGTGAAATATTTTGCCCGTTTATATTTACAAGCCCATTTTTTTGCAAAGTTTCGGCCGTTTTTAAAAATTTTTCACTAAAACTTTTGCCATAACGATTTTTAAATTCGGCTGAGTTTATACCGTCAGACATTCTAAGCGACAGCATTATATATTCAAATTCGCTGCCGCCATCGCCATCGGGTATGGCGGTGGGGTTAGAAATATAATCGGTTATATTTGGTTTATAATAATAGCGTTTGCCGTTAAAAAATGAATGAGCAGCAGGGCCAAAACCAATATATTCGCATAATTGCCAATAGGACGAGTTGTGTCGGCTTTGGTAACCATCTTTAGCAAAATTAGATATTTCGTAATGGTTAAAACCTTTGGCCGACAAATAATCGCACATAAATAAGTATTGGTCGGCTACCATATCTTCGTTGGGCATATTAAGGTTGGCTTGATTTTTAAAAAGGGGCGTGCCTTGCTCTAATTTTAAAATATAGGCCGAAATGTGTTGCGGGTTAAGACCTGTTAAAAAATCTAAACTGGTTTTTAAGGTTTTTAAATTAGAATGGGGCAACCCTAACATTAAATCGAGTGATATATTGTTTATTCCTGTTTTGCGGGCTATATTCACGGCATTTTCAACATCGGTTAAATTATGCCTGCGACGGAGCAAGTTAAGTTCGGTTTGGTTGGCGCTTTGCACCCCTAAAGACAGCCTGTTGCAGCCGCCTTTTTTTAAAAAAGGCAAAATATCTACCAGGTTATCGCCGGGGTTGGCTTCCACCGTGATTTCGGCATTAGGCAACACATTAAATGCTTTGTTTATAGTGTTTAAAAGCTCATAAAGCCTTTTGCCACCTGCTACTGTGGGGGTGCCACCACCTATATAAACCGATGAAACAGGGCGGGTAACAGTTTTGCCTTTAGCCGTAATTTCACCCAAAAGCGTATTAAAATAACTATCTATTAAGTTGCTTTCTGCATTAAAGGAATAGAAATTACAATAACTGCATTTTTGGGTGCAAAAGGGAATATGAATGTAAAGCCCTAAGTTATTAATCAAGAATAATACCTGTGCAGCTGCCGGGAATAGCGGCGGCATTAGCTTCGTCGGTATCAAGGTGCATAGCAAGTGCGTAGGAATCGCTTACACGGGCCACAACATCGTCAAAAATAAGGGCGCGTTCGGCAGTGGGTATTTTAACCGAAACAATTTGCTTGTCGGTAATGCCGTATTTTTCGGCATCGGCTACGGTCATATGTATATGTCTTTTAGCAGCGATAACGCCTTCGGTAATTTCTACCTCGCCGCAGGGGCCAACAAGTTTGCAAGCGCCTGAACCGGCAATGTCGCCCGATTCACGTATAGGGGCTTTAACACCGATGGAACGGGCATCGGTTAATGATAACTCAACCTGTGTTGAATTGCGGCAGGGACCTAAAATAGATACACCTGCAAGTTCTTTTTTGGTGCCCACAACGGTAACACGCTCTTCACAGGCAAACTGACCGGGTTGTGATAAATCTTTTTTAGGGGTTAATTTATAGCCCTTGCCAAAAAGTGTTTCAAGGTCGGCTTGGCTAACATGCACATGTCTTGCAGAAATTTCAACTAAAACTGTTTTTTCCATAATTCATTCTCCTTAAAGTTGTTTTTATACCATTATTATACAATATTTTTTAAAAATTTACAACATAAAACCGAAGTATAAAATTATACTTCGGTTTTAATATATTTTTTATGTAATTAGTCTTCTGCAATTGCTTCAACAGGGCAACCTGCTGCACAAGCACCGCAGTCAATGCATTTTTCAGCATCGATTACAAAATGCTCATCGCCTTCTGCAATAGCTTCAACAGGGCAGTTAGCAGCGCAAGCACCGCAATTAATGCATTCATCAGAAATTTTGTAAGCCATTTAAAACACCTCCGAAAAAATTTTGTCGTATTTATTGTAACAACTAAACACGCAAAAATCAAGTATTATTTTTATTCGGCGTTATTATTAGCCGGTTTTTGTTTTTTCTTTTTGCCTTGCGATATAATTTGAACATCGCGGCGGTTTAATTTTATGGGGAATTCAGCATCTTCCAATTTTACCATAATGTTGCCTGTAATAAGGTTAACATCGGTAACGGTGCCAATGCTTCCACTGGCTGTTTTAACGGTGGCGTTAAGCCCCGGTGTTGTTTTAATTAGATGCTCGTAGGCATCTTGCTCGTATTTTAGGCAGCACATAAGCCTGCCGCAACTGCCAGAAATTTTGGTGGGATTAAGCGAAAGGTTCTGCTCTTTAGCCATTTTAATAGAAACAGGCTGAAAATCGCTTAAAAAGCGTGAACAACAAAATTGTTGGCCGCAAATGCCAATGCCGCCCAACATTTTGGCTTCATCGCGCACACCAATTTGCCTTAGCTCTATTCGGGTGTGGAATTTAGCGGCTAAATCTTTAACCAGTTCTCTAAAATCTACACGACCTTCTGAAGTGAAGTAGAATATAATTTTGCTGCCGTCGAACGAACATTCAACCCTTGTTAAATCCATTTCTAATTTATGTGCAGCAATTAGTTTGGTGCATTCTTTGAAGGCTTCATCTTGCTTTTTAATGTTGGCATTAAGTTTGGCTAAATCTTTTTCGTCGGCAAGGCGCAAAACATTTTTAAGCGGTACGGTAATTTTGCTGTCGGGCACCAAATGGTTGCCTTCGTACACAAGGCCGCATTCTATTCCGCGTGAAGTCTCAACAATGGCGTAATCGCCGTTGTTAAGGGTAATGTTGGCGGGGCTGAAAAAATAAATTCGACCATCTTGTTTAAATTTTATTGAAACAACTTCTGTCATATAATCCTCCGTTTAGGTTTATTCTGCCAAATTGGAGACCAATGCGGTGAAAAACAGCGATAAATTAACATTAAGTGCAAGAAAATCTTCGCTTTGGCAAATGATATCGTATTTATTCACAAGGTCGGGCACGTTATTACCACCTGGGTTTTCGCGTATTAAATCGGTAATATTAAGTTTTAATCTGTTTATAAAATCCGAGGTTAAAAGGCGGTCCTTTTCCAGCGGTTTTACTATTTTAAGTAACTCATAAGCGGGTGAGCCAGCAGTTAAGGCCGAGCAAAACTCATTTGCAATTTTAGATTTTTCGCTTGGTTTCTTTTTTAGCAACTCAAGGCTTTTGCCAATGTTGTTATGGGTTAGTTGCAGTGTGCTTTTAATGTTTTCTTCCGGCGCTTTGCAATTTGATTTTAAAAATTGGAACGCCTCGGAAAAACTTGGCGGCACAAGGCTGAAAACAACGCAGCGAGAAATTATGGTTTGCAGCATTTTGGAAGCCGATTCACACAAAAGAATAAAAACAATGCTTTGTGGTGGTTCTTCAAGTATTTTTAGCAACGCATTTTGCGAAGAGTCGTTCATACTGTCGGCCTTTTCAATAATATAAACCTTTTTGCCGCCCAGGTGTGATTTCACAAAGGCATCGGCCCTTAAGTTTCTGATTTGTTCTACCGAAATGCTCTTTTTTTTGTCTTCGGGTTTAATATAGGCTACATCAGGGTGGTTTTTATTTAAAAAAAGCCTGCATTCGCGGCAAACTTCACAGGGCTTGTTAACCCCGCTGCAAACCGAAGATAAAGCAATAAATTCGGCCAGGGTGTGTTTGCCGGTTCCTTCGTCGCCCTCTAAAATAATGGCATGGGGCAGCGTTGAATTTTTAGCGGAATTTTCAATGGCACCTATAACTCGGTGGTTGCCAATTAACCGAATCATAAAACAAAACCAACCTTTTTCATAACCTTAGAAAGTGTGCGGCGGGCGGTGTATTCGGCCTTTACGGCACCTTCTTTATAAATATCTTCAAGTTGTTTTTTGTCGGCAATGAATGTGTTGTATTTTTCTTGAATGGGGCGAAGTTCTTCGGCCACGGCTTCGCCAACGGTTATTTTAAAATCACCATAACCTTTGCCTTCAAATTCGTTTGTAATATCCTGTGCGGATTTGCCTGTTATGGCCGAATAAATGCCAATAAGATTATTAATGCCCAATTTATTTTCTCCAATGCAAACCTTGGCTTCGGAGTCGGTAACGGCGCGTTTGAATTTTCTTATAATGTCATCTTTGCTGTCAAGCATGGCTACCCAAGAGTTAATGTTTTCGTCTGATTTAGACATTTTTTTGCTTGGGTCCTGCAGCGACATAACCCTGGCGCCTGTTTTGGCAATATAAGGTTCGGGCACCGTGAAAACATTGCCGTAAATGCCGTTAAACCTAACGGCAATATCGCGCGCTATTTCAAGGTGTTGCTTTTGGTCGGCACCAACGGGAACTAAATCGGGTTGATACAGTAAAATATCGGCAGCCATTAGCACGGGGTATGAAAACAAACCGGCATTTATGTTGTCGGCATGTTTTAGTGATTTTTCTTTAAACTGAGTCATGCGTGAAAGTTCGCCAAACTGTGTGTAGCAAGAAAGCAACCAAGCAAGTTGTGAATGTGCGGCCACGTGCGACTGCACAAAAAGGGTATTATTGGCAGGGTCTATGCCAAGCGCTAAAAGCAAAGCGCAGGTTGAATATATTTGTTGGCGCAATTTTGCGGGTTCTTGGCGCACGGTTATGGCGTGTAAATCGGCCACGGCATATGTGCAATCGAATTCGTTTTGCATATTTTTCCAGTTTATAAGCGCACCCAAATAGTTGCCAAGTGTTAACATTCCACTTGGTTGAATACAACTTAAAACCTTTTTCTTTTCGTTCGTTTGCATATTATTACCCCTTTGGCTATTAGTTATCTTATATATTTTATCACATATAAACCGTTTCGGCAAGAATTTATTATAAAGTTAATATATTTTATAATATTATTAAAGCCTTTTGTTGCAAAATGGCGCAATAAATGGTAAAATAAATTGATTAGACAAATAAAAGGAGGTGGCATTGTGGCTTATAAAAAATGGGTTATTTCTGGTGTCGACAAATCGGCAGCGGCAAATCTGGCTGAGCAAACCGGAGCCGACCCGTTTGTAACTTTAATAGCGCTGTCGCGCGGGTTTACAACTCCCGAAGAGTTAGAACTGTTTTTATCTGACGAGCCAATGCTTTCCTCTCCTTACGATATTCCTAACATGGCGGCAGCGGCCGAATATATTAACAACGCCATTAATAATGGCAAAAAAATTGCCGTTGTGGGCGATTATGATTGTGATGGTATTACCTCTACGGCGTTGATTTACAGCTACCTTTTAAGCAGGGGAGTAAATGCGGTTTATTATATTCCCAACAGGTTTTCAGATGGTTATGGAATGAGCACCGATTGTGTGGATGCCTTAAAAGCACAAGAGGTGGATTTAATTATAACGGTGGACAATGGAATTTCGGCAGTAGAGGAAATAGATTATGCCAAAAAACTGGGCATTGAAACAGTGGTAACCGACCACCACCTGCCACCCGAGGTTTTGCCAAATGCTATTGCACTTGTTAATCCACATTTAAGTGGCAGTAATTGCGAATTTAAAGATGTAAGCGGCGTTATGGTGGCATTTAAGTTGGTTTGTGCTTTGTCAGGGCAGGAACCCGAAGAATTACTAAACCAATATTCCGACTTATTAGCAATAGGTTTGGTGGCCGATGTTATGCCGCTGTTAGATGAAAACCGTGTGGCCGTGCGCGAGGGCATAAAGGCTATTAACACAACCAAAAAAATGGGGATTTTAGCCCTGCTTAATTCGGCCGGAATTGGAAAAGGCAGCCTAACGGCCGGTAAAATATCGTTTGGATTATCGCCCAGGATTAATGCGGCAGGACGAATGGGTAGCGCAGAACCGGCTTTAAAATTATTGCTTAGCAACAATTTTAACGAAGCCAACACCTTGGCCGAGTTTATAGAAGCGCAAAACAAACTGCGCCAAACCACAGAACAAGAAATATTTGAGCAGGCCATTAAAATTATAGAGCAAAACGGATACAATTTTAATAGGGTAATAGTGGTTTGCGGCAAAGGCTGGCACCATGGCGTGCTTGGTATAGTAGCGGCCAAAATTACCGAAAAATATGGCAAACCAAGCATATTATTATCAAGTGAAGAAAATGGTTTTGCATCGGGCTCGGGCAGAAGTATTGAGGGCTTTTCGCTTTATAACGCATTAAAAGAAAGCGAACATTTGCTTTATAAGTTTGGCGGGCATAACCTGGCTGCAGGCCTTACCTTAGAAGAAACAAAGGTTGAAGACCTAAGAATTAGCATTAATAACTATGCTAAAAGTCGGCCGTTGGTGTTCCCGGTGCTTAAATTAGATTGCAAATTAAACCCTGCTGCAATTTCGTTAGATATTGTAGAAGCTCTTAAAGATTTAGAACCTTTTGGCACCGCCAATCCAACCCCTGTTTTTGCAATTTATAACCTTGAGGTTTTAAGGGTTTCGAGCATAGGTGGCGGCAAACACACAAAACTTTTATTAGGGCGCGAAAAGGTTAGCCTTAACGCCCTTGCCTTTGGTGTGCCCGAAGGCGCATTCCCGTTTAATGTGGGCGATATTATTGATATTGCCGTAACGCTGGATATTAACGAATATTTAGGCAAACAAAGTGTTTCGGTTATAATTAAAGGGTTTAGAAAATCGGGCATAAACCAAGATAAATTTTTTAACGATATTGCCGAATATAATAACTTTAAATTGGGCGAACCAACCTCTGCTGCGAAACCGACCAGGGAAGAGATTGGCACGGTTTACCGTTTTATAAAAGATAATGTAACCGAAGAAACGGTAAGGCAAAGGTTTATAGATACTTTAGGCTTTTTTAAAACTGCGGTGGCAATAGATGTTTTAAAAGAACTTGATTTAATTAAAACACAAAAAGCAGGCTCGGTTTGTTATTTAAAATTAAACCAAGGCAAAAGGGCAAATTTGGCCGATTCTAAAATACTTAATTCTTAAGAAAGAGGTGTTAATATGGAACAAAGCTATTTGGAAAATTATAACAATTTAGTTAAGCTTATGGAAAACCAAGGTGGCGAATATGATTATAATTTGATTAAAAAAGCCTATGAGTGTTGTGTAAGCGCTCATAAAGGTCAGCTGCGCTCTTCTAAAGAAGAATTCTATTTACACCCTTATAACGTTGCTAAAATAATAGTAACCTTGGGAATGGATAGTGAATCTATTGCGGCGGCTCTTTTGCATGACACAGTGGAAGACACCGAAATAACATTAGAAGATATTACAAAGCAGTTTGGCAAAGAGGTTGCCTACATTGTAGACGGTGTTACAAAACTTGGCAAAATTACCTATAACACAAAGGAACAACAACAGGCCGAAAACCTAAGAAAAATGCTTATGGCCATGGCCGAAGATATTAGGGTAATTATTATAAAATTGGCCGACAGGCTCCATAATATGCGCACTATCGATGCCATGTCTGATTACAAGCAGCTTGAAAAATCGGTGGAAACATTAGAAATTTATGCTCCAATAGCGCACAGACTTGGTATACGCCCTATTAAAGAGGAATTGGAAGATTTATCTATAAAGCATTTGGATTCCCCCGCATATAACGAAATTGAGCAGCTGCTTAAGGTTAGAAAAGAAAACCGTGAAAAAATATTAGATTCCATTAGCGAAAAAATTAAAGGCAGGCTGGCGTCTGTCATACCCGACACTAAAATTTCAATACAGTCGCGCGTTAAATCTATTCACGGCATTTATCGCAAAATGTATGTTCAAGGCAAAGATTTTGATGAAATTTATGATATTTATGCCATTAGAATTATTACCGACACGGTAAACGACTGTTATAATATTTTGGGTATTATGCACGATATGTTCCGCCCCATTCCCGGCAGATTTAAAGATTATATATCTATGCCCAAGCCCAACCGTTACCAGTCGCTTCACACAACCGTTATAGGCCGCGAGGGCATTCCGTTTGAAATTCAAATAAGAACTTGGGATATGCACCACACCGCCGAATACGGTATTGCGGCCCACTGGAAATATAAGGCCGGTGTTACCGAAAACAATACCAACATGGAAGAACAACTGGCTTGGGTGCGCCAAATTCTTGAGAATCAAAACGAGGTTGGCGATTCGGCCGAGCTTATAACCAACATTAAGGTTGATTTAGCGCAAGATGATGTTTTTGCTGTAACACCTAAAGGCGATGTTATAAATCTGCCGGCAGGTTCCACAGTAATAGATTTTGCCTTTGCCATTCACACTGCCGTTGGTATTAGAATGATTGGCGCCAAGGTTGACGGCAAAATTGTGCCCATTAACCACGTTATTAAAACCGGCGAAATTGTGGATATTTTAACCACTAACCAAGAAGGCCACGGCCCCAGCCGAGATTGGCTTAATATGACCGTTACCAATGGCGCAAAGGCAAAAATACGCTCTTGGTTTAAAAAGGAAAAACGTGCCGAAAATATTGAAAACGGCAAAAACGAAATTGAGGCTGAATTCAGGCGGAATTATATTAATTTAACCGACAATGAATTTGAAGATTTTATTGAAGATTTAGCCAAAAAATTCAAAATGCCCAATGGCGAAGAGTTTTATGCAGCAATAGGATACGGCGGTATTTTGCTTTCTAAAATAATGCCCCGCATTAAAGATGATTATAATAAACTTAAAAAATCGAGCATTAAAAACGATGTAATAGAGGTAGTCCCCGTTAATCATAAAGCCTCGGCCGATGGCGTTATTGTAGACGGTCTGCCCGATTGCCTTATTAAATTTTCAAAATGCTGCGCACCACTCCCGGGCGATGATATTATTGGCTTTATTACCCGCGGGCATGGTGTCTCCATTCATAAGCGAGATTGCATTAATGTGCCTAAAGATATATCTTCTGCCGAAGAACCCGGCAGGTGGATTAATTCGCACTGGGCAGTTCAAAGCAAGAATAAATTGTTTACCTCGTCGCTTCAAATTATGGGGCTTAACCGCGATGGCTTTTTGGCCGACATTACAACAACCCTTTATAATATGCATGTGTCGTTGCATAATGTTAATGCGCGCCCTGCAAAAAGCGGCAACTGTTTAATTGACGTTACCATTAGCACCGAAGGTTTAGAGCACTTAAAAAACATTATAAACCATATAGAAAAGCTGCACGGAGTGTTTAGTGTAGAAAGAATTAATAAATAGGAGTTTTTTATGAAAGCAATAATTCAACTTGTAAAGCACGCTAAGGTAACGGTGGACGGCACCGTGCGAGGCAGTATTAATCAAGGCTTTTTGGTGTTGCTCGGAATAGAACAGACCGACACTTTGGCCGATGCCGAAATTTTAGCCCAAAAAACAGCAAATTTAAGAATATTTTGCGACAGTGATGATAAAATGAATTTATCACTATTACAGGTAGAGGGTCAAGCCCTGGTTATTTCTAATTTCACATTGTGTGCTAACACAAAAAAAGGCAACAGGCCTTCGTTCACGAATGCCATGCACCCCGAAGCTGCCCAAGAAATGTACGACAAATTTTGCCTTCTTTTAAAAGAAAACGGTGTTAAAACCGTGGAAAAGGGCGTTTTCGGAGCCGATATGCAGGTGGAACTGTTAAATGACGGCCCCGTTACCATAACTTTAGACACAACAATTTGGAGGCAATAATGGAAATTAAAAGGTTTGTTTTGGGCAGTTACCAAACTAATTGTTATGCCCTAAGCGGTACCGATTTTGCCGCCGTTATAGACCCTGCCTTTTATGAAGGTGAACTTGTAAATTTTGTTAAAGAAAATAAAGACAAAAAGCATAAATATATTTTGCTTACACATTGCCATATTGACCATATTTTAGGGGTTAATGCCGTAAAGGCCGAATGGGATTGCTCGGTAATGGCTTCAAAACATGCGGCCCAAAATCTTAAAAATCCAAACACAAACTTATCTTTAATGTTTTTGGGTGAACCGTTTGTTATTGAACCCGATGTTGTTTTAAATAATAATCAAAAAATTGATTTTGGCGGGCAAGAGCTAACCGTGATTGAAACGCCAGGGCACACAAATGGCAGTGTTTGCTTTTTGATGGATAATGTAATTTTCAGCGGAGACACATTGTTTTTGGGTACCATTGGGCGCACCGATTTTGCCACAGCAGATTATTCCGAAATGCTTAAAAGCCTTAAATTACTGGCTAATTTAAAGGGCGATTATATTGTATATTCAGGGCACGGACCCAAAACCACCTTAAATTTTGAAAGAGAAAATAATTATTATTTAAGAACAATTTAGTTATGAATTTATGTAATATTAACCATTCGTTTAACTACGAAACCGAAAAACTTTGCAGACTGTTTTTGCCGTTCGAAAAAATCAATATTTTAGATTATATAGAAGAATCTGAGCTTTATGCCGTAACCACAGTTTTGCAAAACGAGCAAAAGGTAACGGCCGAATTATATATAAACGGCAAGGAATATAAAAGTGAAAAAAATATTGAAAAAACCAAAGAAGATGCATCTAAGGTTTTAGAGCGTGCAATAGCAGTATGTTTATATAACTGTTTTACCAACGCCACAGGTTATACTGCCAAATGGGGTATTTTAACGGGTGTTAGACCCGCCAAACTTTATTCTTCACTTGTAAAAAGCATGGGGCAAACTGCCGCCGAACAATATTTTAAAGACGAACTTTTGGTATCATCTGAAAAGGTGGAACTTTGCCGAGATACTTCGGTTGGGGAAAATATGGTTATAAATAAATCTACCCCAAATTCCTTTAGCCTTTACATTTCAATACCGTTTTGCCCTTCGCGCTGTGCATATTGTTCGTTTGTTTCGCACTCGGTAGAAAAATCGCAAAAGCTTATACCCGATTATTTAGAAAAGCTTTTAATCGAAATTGAATTAACCGCTAAAATTGCCAAACAAAACGGGCTTCGGTTAAAAACAATATATATTGGTGGTGGCACCCCCACAACCCTTTCGGCCGAACAGTTAACCGCTATAATGGATTGTGTTAAAGATAATTTTGATTTAACAAATTTGTTGGAATATACCGTAGAGGCCGGCCGCCCGGACACCATAACAGAAGAGAAATTAATTGCCATTAAAAACGGCGGCGCCACACGAATAAGCATAAACCCACAAACCATGAACGATGCCGTTTTAGAAGCGGTTGGCCGCCGCCACACCGCAAAAGATGCCGAAAATGCCTTTATATTAGCCCGAAAACTTGGGTTTAATAATATTAATATGGACTTAATTGCAGGTTTGCCGTCCGACACCGCCGAAAGCTTTAAAAGCAGCGTTGACCAAATTATTAACCTAAACCCCGAAAATGTTACGGTGCATTCTTTAAGTTTGAAAAGGGCGTCAAATTTTAATAAAAATAAGGTAGAGCAGTTTTCTAATGATGGTTCAGATGCATCTGATATGGTGTGTTATGCCAAAAAAGCATTATCTGATGCCGGAATTTTGCCATATTATATGTATAGACAAAGCAAAACCATTGGCAATTTAGAAAATGTGGGTTATGCTAAAAAAGGTTTTGAGGGGTACTATAATGTTTATATTATGGATGAAACCCATACAATTTTAGCCTGTGGGGCTTCGGCTGTAACAAAACTGCGTGAGCCCTATGGTAAAACCATTGAGCGTATTTTTAATTATAAATACCCTTACGAATATATTTCGGGTTTTGATGAACTTATGGCCCGCAAGGCCAAAATAAGCGAGTTTTATAATAGGTATTCAAATAAAACTTGATATTAACCGTTGTTTATTTTATAATTATATTAGACTATAACGAAAGGAATTTTTTATATGGATTTTTTAGATGAAGCTATTGTTAAAGCAAAAGATATGTTTAGCGTTGCTAAAAAGAAAACAGGTGAAGCCGTTGCAATAGGCAAACAAAAATATGATATTGCATCTATTGAAAACAGGCTCAACAAAAGCTATGTTGCTTTGGGTAAAATTTGCTACGAAAGTTTTAAAAATGACGAAGCTGCATCAGATGAAATAAAGGCGCTTATTTCACAAATAGAAAGCGAAATAAACGAAATAGAATTAGCAAAAGAGGAAATTGTAAGAATTAAAGGCGGCCGAATTTGTGCCGAGTGCGGTGCTGCCGTTGGCGAAAATTCTGCCTTTTGCAGCCACTGCGGTGCAAAATTAATTTTTACCGAATAAGATATGAAAGAAATTGTAAAAATAGGCATAATTATTGCCGATGAAGACGAATTTTTACCGCTTGAAAAAAAGGCAGCCGAATTAAAGGCACAGGCCATTATGCTGTTTGGCAAAAAGGCGTTACAGTTTAATGTTAGTGGCAATGGGTGCGAAGCGCTTGTTACTGCAATTCTTTGCGGAATAGGCAAGGTTAACGCCGCAACTGCAGCTGCTTTTTTGGCAGCAAATGGTTATGGTATAATCCTTAATTGTGGTTTGTCGGGCGGAATTTCGGGCGTTTGCAGGGGCGAAATTACCATCCCGAACAGCTTTTTAGAACACGATTTTGATTTAACAGGCATTGGTTATAAACCCTGTGAAAAACCCGGGCAAAAATATATTTATTCGGCCGACAGCAAATTGACCGAAATTTTAAACGGTATTGTACATGGCGCTAAAAACGGCACTGCCGTTAGCGGAGATTGCTTTGTGAGCAACAACGAATTAAGAGAAAGCCTTAAAAATAATTTTAATGCTATGTCGTGCGATATGGAAACAGCCGCAATAGCATCGGTTTGTTATGCTTTTGGTATTAGGTTTGCTGCTGTGCGCAAAATATCTGATGATGCAGGTGCCGACGCAGCCGGCGATTACCGAGCTCTAAACCAACTTGCCGAGGCCGATTTGACTAATATTTTATTGTTGGCTATTCAAAAAATTATTACAGCCTAAAGAAAAAACAACCATTTTATTGGTAAAAAAGCAATATAACTTAACCTTAATTTTGTGCAAAACACAGAAAAATTAAAATTTTTGTATATTTTATAATAAAAAATATTGATTTCTTGGAGAAAATATGGTAAATTTAAATATGTTGGGAAGTATTGAGAAATTTACATTTGAAGATTTTATTGAAATTATTCGAATTTTACGCTCGCCCCAAGGTTGCCCGTGGGACAGGGAACAAACCCATAAATCTATTCGTAATGATTTTATAGAGGAAACCTACGAAGTAGCCGATGCAATAGATAATTCCGACAACGAAGCCCTTTGTGAAGAGTTGGGCGATGTTCTTTTACAGGTTGCCCTGCATTCGCAAATAGCCGATGATAACGGACAATTTAATATTTCGGATGTTATTAACTCTGTTGCTAAAAAAATGATACTTCGCCACCCACATGTTTTTTCTAATGTTTCGGTAGAGAATTCGGCCGAGGTGTTAAAAAACTGGGATAAAATTAAAATGCAGGAAAAAAGCCAATCCACCGTTACAGACACATTAACAAGTGTTCCAATGGCTTTTCCGGCGCTTATGCGGGCTGCCAAGGTGCAAAAAAGAGCAGCTAAAGTGGGCTTTGACTGGCCCGATTTAAATGGCCCAATGGCCAAACTTACCGAAGAAACCGCAGAACTTAAAGAGGCTTTAACAAATAATAATGAACAACAAATTTTTGAAGAATTTGGTGATTTGTTATTTTCGGTAGTAAATATTTCGAGGTTTATTGGCGTTAATGCCGAACAGGCCTTAAACTTTGCAACAAACAAATTTATTTCACGCTTTAGCATTTTAGAAAAACTTGCTTTAGAGCGTGGGGTGGATATAAAAAATGCTTCACTCAAGCAGCTTGATGCTTTGTGGGATGAAGCAAAGGAATGTATTCAAACGGATGGTATCCGTTAGAAATAAAAATTTGGAGGTTTCTCGAAATGAACAAATCAGAATTAATTGCAGCTATTGCAGACAAAGCCGGCATTAAAAAAGTAGATGCTGACAAAGCTTTAGCAGCCCTTATTTCTACCGTAGAGGCAGAACTCAAAAAGGGTGAAAAAATTCAGCTTGTAGGCTTTGGTACATTCGAAGTTCGCGAGCGCTCAGCAAGAACAGGTATTAATCCACAAACCAAACAGCAAATCAAAATTGCTGCTACAAAGGTTCCTGTTTTCAAAGCAGGCAGAGCTTTAAAAGACGCTGTAGCAAAATAAGTTAAATTGTTTTGAAAAGACCGCCTTTAAGGCGGTTTTTTTCGTGAGGTAGTTATGAGGTTAGACAAATTTTTAAAGGTTGCACGCATTATAAAACGCCGAACCGTTGCTAACGAGGCCTGCGATGGCGGAAGGGTTAGCGTTAATGGCAAAACTGCGCGTGCCTCTTATTTAGTAAAGGTTGGCGATGTTATTGAAATTAATTTTGGCACACGTTGTGTTAAAATTAAGGTAACCAATGTGCGTGAAACTGTAAAGCGCGAAGAATCCGAAAACCTTTACGAAATTATAGATTAAATTCATAAAACATAAGACATCACTCATACATTGTATGGGTGATGTTTTATGATGCAAGAAAATACAGGGCACAATATTATACTTGAAAACCGAAAAAAAGTGTTGCTGACAGGCGTGAAAGATGTTCTGGGGTTTGATGACCAAACAATTACTGCTGTAACAAATTTGGGCGACATTACCATTAAGGGCAATATGTTAAAGATGGGGAATTTCAGCACCGATAAGGGCGAGTTGCAAATTGAAGGCGAAATTGTGGCTTTAGTTTACACCCAAGGCAAAACGGGCGGTGGATTATTTTCCAGGTTGTTTAAATAATTATGTGGAAGGTAAGCATTAATTCACAAATTGTTTCTTTTTTAATATCGTTATTGTTTGGTGTAGGGTATGGCGCTTTTTATAGTTTTTTTAAGGGTGCACGTGCCGCTAAAAAATATTCTGCCATAGCAATATTTTTTCAAGATATAATTTTTTTCATATTAATAGCTTTTGTAACATTTATAATGCTTTTGGCGCTATCTAACGGTCAGGTTCGCAGTTATTTATTGTTTGGCATATTGCTTGGCTTTTGTGTTTTTTATTTCACATTATCCAATTTATTTTCACACCTAATAAGTGTGGTAATTAAGGCGTTTTGCTGGGCATTGTTGCGTTTTAAGGGCATATTGGGTAAAATTTTTGTGTTTTTTTCAAAAAAAGCGCAAAAAATAGCTAAAATTTCAAAAAAGTTCTTGAAAGCAGTGGGTAAAATGGTGTATACTAAAAAAAATTAATTTCGGTATAGCCGTATATAAGGTGTAATGTCATTGAAAAAGAATCAAAAAAAGAAAAGCAGCGTTATTTTGCGTGTTACTATTTTTGC
>JAFSIN010000091.1 GCA_017439765.1 Clostridia bacterium
GGGTATGCTGCACAAAGTGCCAAAAAACAGCCCATAAAACGCGGCTATAACGGCAAAAAATATTTTATTTTCAAATGCTTTTAAAAGGTATATTAAAACTACCAAAATTGCCCAAACATATAGGTACATAATATTCCAAATGCCAAAACCGTAAACCATAATTTCTAAAAATGCAAAAATATATGTTGGTATTAATGCCTTAAGGCCAAACACCACAGTATAGGCTATTATTAAAACTGTAACCAATTCTACATTGCCTATTGCCGCCAACACGACCTGAGCCACAAACAAAACAACGCCCAATATTGCAAAAAGGGTTATTTGTTTTAGGTTTGGCTTAATTTTCAAAGGTCGTTGTGTAAACTGCTTCATATTTACCACCGCTTACTATGGCAATATCGTTAAGACCGAGCATCGACATTTGGCCGTTTTCGTTAATGCACCACCAGCCGCCATCCACATTATAGTCGGCTGTTTGACCGCAAAATGTTGTATACATTCCACCCGGTTCATATGTAACAATACCCTCGTTTACCAAAGCATTTGCCAAATAAACTTCTTCAGTTTTAATTTCGTATGTGGTTGTGGTAGCATCTTTAAAGGTAACCGAAAAGGTAATTTCCTTTTGGCCGGCGGTGGTTTTTGGTTTGTTTAAAAACCAAACCGTTCCTAAAGCCGCTACTAACACAAGCATCACCGCTAATAGCGCCACCGTAATTTTTGTTGTTTTTTTCATAAAAAAATCCCCTTTATATTGGTATTGCTAAAAAACCAATACAAAGGGAAAACAGCACACAAAATAACCCCCGCATACCCGTAGGGGAAACTAATAATACTGCAGCCAATTACTCGTGGCGCTTTGTATCGGCACTGTAAGCAAGTATTCCGACTTAGCATCATAGCGCTGCCTTACCTTCCCGATTTTACTCAGTGGCATCTTAAGGCATTGCTCCGCATTCACGGCGACGAGTTCGTGTGGGAATTTCACCCAACTTCCTTTTTAATGCAGCATATAATACTGCAACTATACAGCCTTTATTTAGCCTGAATATTTTATCACATTAAATTTTCAATGTCAACAGTTGCTGCATTTAACAGCGCCGCAGCATTTTCCATATGCGAAACGGCAATAAGTGTTTTTTCGGCCGTTATTTTATTAATATAATTAGCAGCCACAGCTATATTTTCTTGGTCTATTGCGTTAAAGGGTTCATCTAAAACATAAATATCGCCCTTTGTGGCAAGCGCCCTTGCTATTGCCACCCGCCTTGCCTGTCCGCCCGACAACTGCGCTGGATATTTGTCGGCCACATCTAAAACGCCCAGAGCCTCTAATGCCTCTAAGGCTGAATCACGTGTGGCAAAAAGGGCTAAATTTTGGGCAACGGTTTTAAACGGCAACAGTCTGTCTTCTTGGAAAACTACCGAAAACTTAGCATTATTATTTATTTTAACGCTGCCTTCATAACCTTTTATAAGCCCAATAATAATTTTAAGCAGGGTGGTTTTGCCTATTCCCGATTTTCCCATTAGGCAAATTCTGTCGCCCTTTTTAATATTAAGATTTAAATTTTTTAAAACCGTGTTTTTGCCGTAAGAAAAACTTAAATTACTAATTTGTATCAAAGTTTTTTTCCTTCCATAAAAGCTTTAATATATTTTCTAAAATAAGACTTAAAATTACAACCATTAATGTAACTGCAAAAACCTGCTCATAATTAATGGTGCTTTTTGCGCCCGAAAGCAACGCACCAAGGCTGCCGGTTGGGTTGCAAATAACCTCGGCCGCTATGCCCGATTTCCACCCAATGCCAAGACCGGTTATGGCAGCGGTGCGCAAAAACGGTAGCACCGTGGGTATTTTAATGTGTTTAATTATTTTAAGTTTACCCATGCCGTAAACCATTGCCATTTCGGTCAGTCTGTCATCCACAGCGCTAAGCCCTGAATCTATTTGACTTTTTATAATTGGAAAAACCATTAAAAACGAAATAAACGGCGGCAAAAAATAGGTCGGCACCCAAAGCCATGCAATTATTATAAAGGCTGCCACCGGCACCGAACGTATAATGTGAAAAATGGGCGCTGACAGGGCGTTAAATAACCTTGAATGATTGGCAATAATGGCCGCCAGAGTGCCCAAAACCACGGCCGACACAAACCCCAACAACACATGTGAAAGCGAGGTGAAAACAGCCTGCCAAAACAGTGGTTTATTAAAATTCAATATTAAGGTTTTAGCGGTATCTAACGGCAACGGAATTTTAAGCAATAAATTTTTATTTGCTATTCCGGCGGCTATTTGCCAAACCAAAACCCAAAAAGCAACACAGCCTGCCATGGTGGCAGGTTTTTTTATTTTATTTTTCATACCAAAAACCTTCATCAGGTAATTTTCCGCCAATAGAGGTGGCATCGGCTGCTAATAAAACATTGTAATATCCGGTTAGTTTGGTTTTCATTTCACTACCGGTTACATAACAAATATTGGCATAAGGCACGGCCTTTGTGGCAATGGCTGCATTTGGAACTATGCCATATTTTTCGCAAAGTGTACCGGTTGTTTTGGCGTCGGCCAAAGCAGCCTGTACCGAGGCCTCGTAATCGACCAAAAAGCTTTCAACTGCTTTTTTGTTATTTTCTAAAAATTCGGTGCGGGCAACAATGCAACCCATCATTAAAGCACTGTCAGAATTTATTTTTTCCCACTCTTTAGTTAAATCTAACGCTGTTTTAGAGCCTGCATATTTAATGTTAATTGATGTAGCAACCGGTTGCGGAGCTATAATTACGGCATTAGGTTCGGTGGCCCAAACCGAAACTAACTCATTACCCTCGGCCTTAAAAACAAGCTCAACATCGGTTTCGGGGTTAATTCCGTTAGAGTTTAACACATAGTTTACAATATATTCCGGGTTAGAACCTTGGCCCGTTGTATATATTTTTTTACCTTTTAATTCGCTAATGCTGTTAACGGTGGTTTCGCCGTTGGTAAGCACATATAAAACACCCAATGTGTTTACTGCCAAAATTTTAACGCCGCCGTTTGTTTTGCTGTAAAGCTTTGCAGCAAGATTTGTGGGAATAGCGGCAATGTCGGCCTCTTTATTAGAAATTTTAGAAACTATTTCATCAGGTGCGGCAACAGTTTTAAAACTATAATTTTCGCTGCCCTCTTGAAGTGATGCTTTCTCCATTAAATTTACGGCACCCATGCCTGTGGGGCCGGTTAAAACATAAACATTCATATCGGTTTTTTGTTTGGGCGAACACCCACAAACCGAAAAAGCCAACAATAAAACCAAAATAATGCTAATAATTTTTTTCATAGTAAATCACCCTTTTTAAAAACTAATACTATATTATAACTTTAAAAATGATTTGTCAAATAAATACTTGAATATTTATAAAAAATTTGCTATAATGAACTACACAAATTAAAGGAGAAGAAGCTATGAAAAAAATTATTAGTAT
The DNA here is from genome assembly GCA_017439765.1 of Clostridia bacterium. GTDB lineage: Bacteria > Bacillota > Clostridia > Oscillospirales > Acutalibacteraceae > SIG565. The sequence continues at coordinate 3,475 of JAFSIN010000091.1, forward strand.
TACCTTAATTTTTGCTTTATGTTTGTGCCTTTGCGCTTGTGGCGGCAATAAACCCGGCAACAGCCTCACATCGCCCAACGAAAGCAACAAAAACGACACTTTCTTAAACTCAGACGACCCAAACAAACCCACCGTTATGAATATGTTTTATCGTAACACTTTGGGTATTGAAATAGTATCCGACAATCCTGATATTCAGGCTGTGGACCAAAAAGCAGACGATTTACTTAAGAAAATAGAAGACTACCCAGACTCCCTTAAGGCTACAGGTAAAACATATTATGTTTCGGCCGAAGGTGATGACAAAAACGATGGCCTTACCCCCGAAACCGCCGTAAAATCTTATTTAGTTATTAAAAACATAGTAACTAATGGCGACGTGGTTCTGTTCCGCAGGGGCGATATTTTCCGTGGTCAAATCAGGTTAATGCCCGGCGTATCATACGGCGCATACGGCACCGGTATTAAACCTCGTATTTATGGCTCTATTGACGGCAAAGAGGGCGAATGGAAAGAAACCGATGACGATATTTACACATACAATGCTCCCATGACCAACTATTCCAACATAATTTTCAATAACGGCGAAGCAGTTGGCCGCCCTGTTCAGAAAAAAGATGAATTAACAGATAAGGCTTTAAATGTTTTATATAAATCCGGAAAAATTTCGGTTTACAGCCCCGATGGCAACCCGGCAGAAATCTTCGATAATATTGAAATAGTTGACGATGCTTACTGCTTAGTGGCCGGTAACGGCAACGGCGAAGATTCCCGTGATATAACTTTACAAAACCTTTGCATTATGTACACCGGTGTTCATTGCATTGGTGGCCTTGGCAGTGCTTTTAACTTTACTATTGAAGGTTGCGTAATTGGTTTTGCCGGCGGCCGCGATTTATATAAAGGCGGAAACCCCGTATCACTTGGTAATGCAATTGAATTCTGGTATGAAGCCGAAAACGTTAATGTTCACGACAACTATATTTTCCAATGTTACGACACAGGCATTACCCACCAAGGTCCCAACTCTAAATTCAATAACATTCGTTACACCGACAACCTCATTGAATATTGCGTTTGGGGTATAGAGGCCTGGACCTCACACGAAGAAGACCAAGAAGGCCCCGATAATACCTATGGCGAAGTTTATATTGAAAACAATATAATCAGACATTCGGGTTATGGTTGGGGAAGCCTTGACAGACCCGACAAAAACGTTTATGCCGACATTACATATTCGGCAGGTGACCACACAAAACCCCTAAGAATTTCGGGTAATATATTAGATAGAACTCGCAGGAATGCCATTAATCTAAACAACTTCCCCGATAAATCTTTATTAATATTAACCGATAACACCTTCTTAATAGAAGGCAAACGTGGCACAGCCATTAATGTAATTAGAGATACCTGCAAAATCGGCGACGATTTTGATGCTTTTGCTAACAAGTTCTTTGGAACGGTTTCGGGCAATAAACTAATTGATGTAGCATAACTAAAAAAAGCCTTTGCATTCGCAAAGGCTTTTTTTAACCTTTAAAAATTTAATGGAGAAAATTTTAATGAGAAAATTTTTGTGCATATTATTAACCGTTATTTTGCTTTTTTCGGTTTGTGGTTGCAAAAAGAACGAAGTAGAACCCCAACCCCCAAGCGAAGAAGTTATTGAAACCGAAGGCGAGCAGGAAAACAACACCCAAGAACCCGAAAGCACCCCCGAAAATGATAATAACGAAACCGACAATAGCCAAACGACCGCACCCGAAAATAACAGCGGCGTTTCATACACTTCGCCCAGCGGTAAAAATTTTCCAAAAGTTTTAGGAATTTTTAACCGCAACACCTTAGGTATTGAAATAACCTCCGACAATGCCGAAATTAAAGCGGTAGACACTAAGGCCAATGCCGCCTTAAGCAAAATTGAAAACTACCCCGATACCCTTAAGGCTTCGGGGCAAACATATTATATTGCCGCCAACGGTAACGACAGCAACAGCGGCACCTCGGCCTCGAGTGCTAAAAAAACCTATAACTCGGTTAAAGGTGTTTTAAAGTCGGGCGATGTGGTATTGTTCCGCAGGGGCGATATTTTCCGTGGCCAAATTAGGCTTATTTCGGGTGTTTCTTACGGTGCCTATGGCTCAGGCATTAAGCCCCGCATTTACGGCTCAATTGACGGTAAAGAGGGCGAATGGAAAGAAACTGACGACAATATTTACACATATAGCGCACAAATGAAAAACTATTCTAACATAATTTTCAACAATGGCGAAGCAGTTGGCCGCCCTGTGCAAAAAAAAGATGAATTAACCAAAAACCCTTTGAATGTTTTATATAAAGGTGGAAAAATTTCGGTTTATTGCCCATACGGTAACCCAAAACAAGTTTTTGACAGCATTGAAATAGTTGACGATGCCTATTGCCTTGTTGCCGGCAACGGCGGGGATTCAAAAAATATAACCCTCCAAAACCTTTGCATAATGTACACCGGTGTTCATTGTGTTGGCGGTTTGGGTGCGGCTGAAGATTTTACTATTGAAGGTTGTGTAATAGGTTTTGCGGGCGGCCGCGATTTATATAAAGGCGGAAACCCTGTATCCCTTGGTAATGCAATTGAATTTTGGTGCGAAGCCGAAAATGTTAATGTTCACGACAACTATATTTTCCAATGCTACGACACAGGTATTTCACACCAAGGCCCTAACTCTAAATTCAATAATATTCGTTATTCCGACAACCTAATTGAATATTGTGTTTGGGGTATAGAGGCCTGGACCTCGCACGACACGAACCAAGTGGGTAGCAACAACACCTATGGCGACGTTTATATTGAAAACAACATAATCAGACACTCGGGTTATGGTTGGGGCAGCCTTGATAGACCCGACAAAAACGTTTATGCAGACATCACCTATTCTGCCGCCGACCATGTAAAGCCACTTAAAATTTCGGGCAATATATTTGACAGACCACGAAAATATTCAATTAATTTGAATAATTATCCTAACAAATCTTTGCTTATACTAACCGATAACACATTCTTAGTAGAACCAAAACGCACCACTATTTTCTATTACAGCGTTGACCGCGATGGTTGCAAAGCAAACAACGATGTAAATGCTTATATTAACAAATATTACGGAACCGTTTCGGGTAATAAAATTATTTCTGTAAGTTAAATTTAAAAATATTTTAATAAAGGCAAAAAAATAAGGGGTTTAAAACCCCTTATTTTTTTATTTAATTTTTGGCAAACTTGCAGCTGCTACCGATTGCCCTACCCTGCGGGAGTTTTCATCGGGGATATGCAGTTTTATTTGTTTAGCGAGTTCGGGGAACTCGGTGTCAAGCACTTCCTGTGCACGCTCAAGAAGTATTACACCGCCCTCACCCGAAGTTACACGGCCCATAATAAGCACGTGCTTAATGTTATAAAACTCGCTGTAGAATGCTATTGCATAACCAAAATATGTGCCTATTGTGTCGTAAATGTCGGCAGCGCGCTCATCACCCTTGGCCATAAGGCCTTGCACAACCTTTAATTTTTCAGCCGGAGATAAACTTTCATCTAACTCTATGCCGGCGGCAGGAGCTAATTTAATAACGCTGTCCTGTGAAAAATATTTAACACCGCAGCCATAATCTCCCGACCACTCATCCACCATTGCTTCGGTATTATAATCAACCGGGGCAAAGGCTAATTCATTAAGCCAGCCTGTAATATTACCGTTAGGGTCAACATAACCTGCTGCTTCTGATGTACCCATAGCAACACCCAACACCGAATCATCGTTTAGGTTCATGGCGCCTGCCAATGCGGTAACATCGCCATCGTTAGCAACCTCTATCGGAATGTCGGGGCCAATTTCTTTGGCAACATCTATATACATATTTTTAACTTTTTTATCAAAGTCTTCGTCGTTAACCTTTAAGAATAACGAAGCCACCATTATGCGATTGTCAATGTAAACGCCGGCGCTCGAAACACCAATAGCATCTACCCTGGGCATATGTGAAGCGGCTGTTTTCATAGCATTTAAAATACCTTCGTAATGGTAATTTGGGTCAGAATTAATTTTCGGGAACCAAACAACCTCTTCGGAATATACGCTTTCGCCATTAATTACAGCGCTAACTTTGCGGTCGCTTCCGCCGGCATCGAATCCTATGCGGCAACCATCTAAATGTCTGCCAATAGGTGCAGCCGAAGATTTATCTTTAGGGGCGTTTGCTAAGTCGCACACAATAACCTCAAACGGCTTTTCATAAACACGCTCCATAAATTCTACATCAAATGCCCTAAGGCCGGTTTTTGTGTAGGCCTCTTTAATTTTATTGCCCAACACTTCGCTGCCGGCAATAATAATTTTGTAACCACCGGCAACCCATAAAAGTGCCTTAACAATTCTTTCAACAAAATTGAAATTTTCTTGGTCATGACCTGTGCCATCGGGGAAAACAACCGTTTTATATGTGGTAATATAACCTTGGTTGCGTTCAATACCAATAACTAATTGTTGACCGTTTTCTTTGGTTGCTTCGCGCATTTCACGACAAACGAGCGAAAGTGGCATAAAGCCTGGGTCGAGTTTTGCATTTACTTTAAGCTTCATATTTTGTTACACCGCCTATAATAGTATTTTTCACATTGAATTCGTTATCTGTTATAATAATGTCGGCATCTTTACCAACATCTAACGAGCCTTTACGATTTTGCAAACCTAATTTGGTTGCAGGGTTAAGTGAGCCGCAGTTTACACATTCGTAAAGCGGAATATCGGAATTTTTGTATAGGTTCCAAACACCTTTATTAAAGTGCAAACCGCTACCGCTAATGGTTCCGTCTTCTAATTTACAAATGTTGCCGTCGTAAATAATTTTTTGTAATCCCAAAGCATATTCGCCGGCCGGCAAACCGCCAGCCGAAAGGCAATCGGTAATAATGCAAAGGTTGCGACCCTTTAATTTCCAAAGCATATTGTAAAGTGCGGGATTAACATGTATGGTGTCGGCAATCAGTTCACAGCTAACATCAGCATTAAGGGCGGCTGTTACTACGCCGGGGGCGCGGTGGGCCAAGGCTGTCATGGCATTAAACAAGTGTGTAACATGCGAAACACCGGCCTTAAAACTTGCCATAGCAGTTTCGTAATTGGCTGCAGTGTGGCCTATTGACACTATAACATTTGTGGATTTTTTGATTTCCCTAATCTCTGCAAAATCGGGTGTGTCGGTTTCGGGGGCTATGGTTATAATGCTGATAATGTCGGAATATTCTTTAACAAAATTTGCGTCAGGTTTTAAAATATAGCGGGCGTCTTGTGCGCCTTTTTTAGATTCGTTTATAAACGGACCTTCGGTATGGCAGCCTAAAATTGTACTGCCGCACCAACTTTTACTTTCTTCTTTAAGTTTGCGGCAGGTTTCAAGCGCTTTTTTAATGTCGGCCATATCGGTAGTGGATGTGGTTGGCAAATAACCTGTAACGCCGTTACTTAACAACCCTTTAGAAATTGTGCGAATTCCTTCTTCGTCGCCATCACAAACATCTTTGCCCAAATAACCGTGAATATGTAGGTCTATTAAACCGGGGGCTACATAGCCGCCGTTTGCATCTATTTTTTGGGTGCCTTCAGGTAAATTCTCGATTGGTAAAATTGCCTCTATTTTATCAGAAAAAAGCAATGCTTGATTTTCCAATACACAATCTTTTAAAATGATTTTTCCGTTTACTATTGCCTTCATAATTATCCCTCGCTTATTACAAACTATAATTTACATTTTTTATTATAACACCAAAAAAAGCTATGTTCAATAGTAAAAAATGCAAACCTTGAAAAAATTTTTAATATATGTTAAAATTAATATAAATAATAATTTTGGGTGGTTTAAATGATTTTGCAGGAATCGGGCGAAATGTATTTAGAAACAATATATATCCTTTTAAAACAGAAAGGCAACATAAGGTCTATTGACGTTTGTGAACACCTTGGCTATTCTAAACCCAGCGTTAGCCGAGCAGTTGGTCTGCTTAAAAACGGTGGTTATATAAATGTTGATAAAAACGGTCTTTTAACCCTTACCCCCGAAGGCCTGACGGTTGCCAACAAAATTTACGAACGCCACACCATAATATCCGACTTTTTGGTAAAAATTGGTGTTGAACAAACCATTGCCGATGAAGACGCCTGCAAAATTGAGCATGTAATAAGTAACGAAGCCTTTAATGCAATTAAAAATCTTAAAATATAAAACAATCCCCTTACGTTAAAGCGTAAGGGGATTGTTTTTTTAGCATTGTTTAATTAACCTTATGAAAAACTCGGTTGCTTTTTTAACCTGCTCTAATCTTATTCGTTCGTTATTGCCGTGTATGGTTGCGCGCTCTTCTTTAGTAAGGTGCATTGCCGAAAACCTATAAACCTTATCGGATATTCGGCCATAATGGCGGCAGTCAGAGCACTGCACCATTAAATAAGGTGATACTAATGCGCCTTCCCAGGTGTTTGCCACAGCCATTTCCACCTTTTTATAGGCTTCGCAATTGGTAACCGATACTCTGCTTGGTTCCATACCGCCAAGCACATTTAATTCCACAGTGTCATCGTTAATGGTTTTTTTAATGTATTCTACCGCTTTTTGCATTGAATCTTGTGGGTTAAGCCTTAGGTTTGCCACCAAACTAGCCTTGGGCGGTATTACATTAGGGGCCGAACTGCCATAAGCCTGGGTAAATGCAACGGTGGTGCGAAGCAGGGCGTTCATCTCCCCCCCGCTTTTTTGAGCAATTAAATCCAACACCGGCTTAAACAACCACAAATTAGCAAAAATCAACCTATAAACAAAACTGGAATGGCGGCCCAAAACATTAAACATTTGTGCTGCGGGTTCTGTTAAGTGCATTTTAAAGGGATTATTCTCGGTTTTAGCACAGGCTTTTGCTAAAATGCCTATTGGGGTGTGCGGTGCCGGTGCCGAGGCATGTCCACCCGCCGAAACGGTGTTAAACTCTAGGTTTATCATTCCCTTTTCGGCTATACCTATAAGGGCGCATTGCTTTTTAACCCCCGGAAAAACATCTTCCACAACACCGCCGCCTTCATCAACAACCAAGGCAGGTGTAATGCCGTTATTTTCAAAATAATCTACAATATTTTTAGCGCCGTCGCCGTTGATTTCCTCGCCGCCCGAAAATGCCAAATAAATATCATTTTTAGGAACATAACCCATGCCTATAAGAGTGTTGGCAGCAAACAAGATACCATTAAAGGTTACCTTTGTGTCAAGCGTGCCGCGGCCCCACATAACACCATCTTCTATAATGGCGCTAAAGGGTGGCTTTCCCCAATTCTGTTCATTTACCGGCACAACATCGTAATGCGCCATTAAAACAGTGGGTTCTTGGCTGCTTTGCCCCTGCCACCTAAAAAGCAGTGCGCGGGAATCTAACTTAGTAAGCTCACAACGCCTTATAACATTGGGGTAAAGTTTGGGCAATAAATCTTCAAGCTTTTGAAATTCGGCGTCATCTTCAAGACTACCATCGTAATACGAAATAGTTTTGCATTTTACCAACTCTGCCAAAGCACTTATGGCTTCGTCGCCGTTGAATTCTATTTTTTCAGGCGTTCCAAAATTTTGAGGCTTTGGCCTAAATATTAAAGCCCTTATAAAAATTACGCCCAACAATGCCACTAACAATAATAAAGCAATATATAATATAATCATATTAAAGTAATCCTTTTTTGTACATAATACGGCTCATGATAAGGGTAAATACAACACCCACCGGCACCATAATTCCAACAGTGCCTGCGTTTAAAGCCGGTATAAAAATAAACAACACAAGCATAAGCAGCACAGGAGCCACCGCTATTTTAATATTGCGTGAAATAAATACTACACCAAGTCCGCCAAAAAGTGCCGGAATTATTTGAGCAAAGGCCGGCTCTAACACGGGGGACTCTAAAATCGGGCGCAAAGGTGTTAAAAGCAAAACGCCCAAAATTATTATAACGGTTGTTACAATTGAAGAAACTGCTATTGCTATTGTAGACACAACTTCGCCTTCGTCGGAATTGGCTTTTACGCCAGCCTGTTCTAAGGCGCCTAAAGCACAAGGCAATTTAAGATTCGAAATATTGCCCGTTACAAACGACAAATAAGAACCGCCTGCGCCCAGCATTGGAATATAAGTAAAGGTTTCTATAACACCTACGGCCCAATACATCGGGGCGGTTGCTATAAGGCCTAAAATAAGTCCGTTAACATCGGGGCCAACACCCCAAATTAAACCTACTGCCACGGGGAACGCCAAAAGAATTAACATAACAGCTATATTCCAAACAGCGCCATAACGGTAAAGTTTTTGCATATAATTGTTTTTATCACTCATTTTTCTGCCCCCTTTTTAAGATAACCAAGATGTTATCGGTATTGCGCTGGCCATGCCTATTATAAGGCTTAAAGGCAGTGCGTAATCTGAAATCCAGGCTGCTTTAATTTTTTTAACCAATATACCCGAAATGCACATAACAAGAGCCGAAACTGCCATTACCAAAACTGGAATAAGGCCTGTTGTGTCGCCCTTAAAAGCATTAGATACATCGCAAAAAACAAAACCCACAAAGGCCGAAATCATGCCAATAAACATCGAGGCTGATAATATATCGGACCATTTTTTATCGCGCTTTTCAAGGTTTATCATTCCGTTTTGCATACGCTTGCAAACAACCGGCACCAACCAAATGCCCACCATAATGCTAATTGTCATAACATAAATTACGGTTACATATTGTTGAGGATTCAAAGCTACACCGCTGCCCAAAGTTAAACCCATTGCATTTTCGGCATTAGCAGCTGCTATGGTTTCATATGAAAGTGAACCCACAACACTAAGCCTTAACCACGGAAGTGGCAGGCCTAAATCTTTAGAAAGAGCCATAACGCTTATAACAATTGCTATAGCGGGTGCTATTGTGAAAACTATGGCTGAAATTACTATTTTTTTAAGTTTTTTCTTATCCATTCCTATCTCTATTGCACGGCGCCAAGCCTTAATTAAGAAAAACACCGATTGCCCAAGCACTACGGCAATAATTAAGGCCACCATTACAAATAAAACAGGCGAATTAACATTAAATTCCATTTTTGCTTCCCCTATTCGTTAATTGTGTTTTTAATTTTTTGCAGGCGGTCTATGCAGTCAAGGCAAACATTATGCCCTTTTAGTTTTAATGTGTCGCCTGCTTCGCCGCAAAAAATACAGCTTGGTTCGTATTTTTTTAATATGATTTTGTCATCTTCGGTAAAAATTTCGAAGCTGTCTACCTCATTTTCAACATTTAACTGTTTTCTTAAATCCATTGGTATAACAACCCTGCCGTTTTTGTCAACCGGCCTTATAATTCCTGTGGTTCGCATAACATGCCTCCTAAAATTATTTGCACATATTATACCATAAGTTGCAATTAATGTCAATTTGTGGCAACAAAAAAACACACCCTAAGGTGTGTTGTAAGGCCCCGCGCTGCCGTAATGTGCTAAAGATAACCTGCATTAGACAGGTGGGTGTCGTGTGTGCAGTTTCGCGCTCCCTTCTTCCGTTACGGCAAACGCCAAAGCGGCCGCAACGGGAGGTCTGCAAGCCCGCTGCACAAGCCGGACCCCTTTTAGTAGCTTGTAGGGTTATGATAGTACGGTCCGCGAGCAGCGCAGGATATTTATATTTTACTTTAAAATTTAGTTTTTATTCTTCGTTAATTTCAAACATATCTTGCAAACGGTCTATAAACGCGTCGGCAACCATTTCGTACTCATCATCGTTTTCAATTTCGGTAAAAAATTCTTCGCCGTTTTCTTCGTTAACCTTAACAATTACCAATTCGCCGCTGTCGTCTAATAATTTTTTAGGGTCCTCAAAAACCGGCAATAATGCCAAATACCTTGAAGAATCATCCTCAATAGCATCTAAAATTTCAAAGGTATATTCTTTGCCATCATCATCGCAAAGAGTTATAATATCGGGATTGTATTCCTCGCTCATTTAAAATTCCTCCATTCGTTTACTACATATATTACATATATTTTATAATATGTTTTAGTTTTAGTCAATATTAGGTTTATTATAAATTTTGCCAATTTTTTAAAGTTTACAATTTTGTTATAACTTTTTAACAAAAATTATTAACTTTTTACTTGACAATTAGTTAAATATATGCTATATTATAGACACAGAGAAAAACCTAGAAAGGACTGATACCAATGAAAATGGAAATTGAACCACAGCATTGTATCAGAAATGCTGCTAAAAAATAAAAAAAGGCGGTGAGTCCAAAGTACAGTTAAGTTAAAACATAAACAACTTTCTCTTGATTTGATATAAAAAAACATTTTTGGTGATTCCAATGTTTTAAAATAATTTAAATATAGGCAGAGGTGTTAAAAAACACCTCTGTTTTTGTTTTTTACATAACCATTGAACATTTTTATATTTTGTGGTATATTAAGTATATATTATTATTTAAGGGTGGCTATTATGAAACACGGCTTTATTAAATGTGCGGCACTTTTGCCCGAAATAAAGGTTGCTGACACAAAATTTAACAGCGATAATATTATTAAGCTTATTAACGAGGCCGACAGCCTTGGGGTTAACCTGGCTGTTTTCCCCGAACTTTGCGTTACCGGCAGCAGCTGTAAAGATTTGTTTTTTAACGAAACCCTTTTAGAGAGCGCAAAACAAACCCTTATAAAAATCACCGAAAGCACTGCGGGTAAATTACCTGTTTATGTTGTTGGCCTACCCATTAAATATAATAATAAAATATATAACTGTGCCGCCGTTGTTTTTTCGGGCGAAATTTTGGCTTTAGTGCCCAAAACCCACAGTTGCGGAATTTTCAGCTCGGCTGAAAAATTACCCGATGCCTATAACAGCGTTAGCCTTGGGAACGATATTGTTCCGCTTGGCAAAAAATTTGTTTTTAAAAATTCAAATTTAGAAAATTTTAGTTTTGGAATTGAAGTTTCAGACGATGCCTTTGCCCCCTGCCCACCCAGCGTTAAACTTTGCGGCGCCGGCGCCAATATTATTGCCTGCCCTGCCGCTTTGCCCGAAACACCGTTTTCACAAAACACCCGCAATTTAATTTTTTCTGCCCAAAGCCTTCGCCTTGGGTGCGGTTATGTTTTGGCCAACGCTTTTTGCGGCGAATCAACCGCGGAAAATATTTTTGCCGGCCACAGCATTATTGCCGAAAACGGCGTTATTTTGTGCGAAAACCCACCGTTTAACCAAAACAATATAATCGTTAGTGAAATAGATGTTAATGCGTTATCGGCCACAAAGGGTAAAATTGATTTTAACACCCCAACAAATAATTATTCCGACATTTTATTTGACCAACCACTTGTTAAAACAAAACTTACAAGGCGCATTCCAAAAAATCCGTTTTTACCGCAAGAAAATAAAGAAATTTATCTTGAAAAAATATTAACCTCACAGGCCTTTGCACTTAAAAAGCGGCTCGAACATACCGGCCTTAAAACCATGGTTATTGGCGTTTCGGGTGGGTTAGACAGTTCCCTTGCACTGCTTGCTTTAGTGAATGCGGCAGATTTATGCAAAATTGGCCGCAAAAACATTATTGCCGTAACCATGCCTTGTTTCGGCACCACAAACAGAACCAAAAACAATGCCGAAAAACTTTGCGAACTTTTGGGCGTAACCTTAAAAAATATTGACATTAAGACTTCTGTTTTGCAGCATTTTAAAGATATTGGCCACAACCCCGAAGAATACACCGTTACCTATGAAAACGCTCAGGCCAGGGAACGCACCCAAATTTTAATGGATATTGCCAATGCCGAAAACGGTCTTGTTATTGGCACTGGGGATTTATCGGAATTGGCGTTAGGCTTTGCCACATACAATGGCGACCAAATGTCGATGTACGGCATAAACTCAAGCATACCGAAAACTTTGGTCAGAGCCCTTACAGCATTTGAGGCCGAACGACTTGGCGGCGAAATTAAGGCCGTGCTTACCGACATTTTAAAAACACCTGTGTCGCCCGAACTTTTACCGAATGAATCGGGCAATATTTCGCAAATTACCGAAGATTTAGTGGGGCCATACGAACTGCACGACTTCTTTTTATATTACACCGTTAAGTTTGGTTTTTCGCCAGCCAAAATTTTTGAACTGGCATGCCACGCATTTAAAGGTGATTACCAAAATGACACCATTTTAAAATGGTTAAAGGTTTTTTATAAAAGGTTTTTTGCAAGCCAATTCAAACGTTCTTGTATGCCCGACGGCGCCAAATTAACCGAAATTTCGCTCTCGCCAGTGGGCGACCTTAAAATGCCGTCTGATACAGCGGCAGCCATTTGGTTAAATGAATTAGAAGAAATATAAAAAAAGCAGTATAGCCAGTGGCTATACTGCTTTTTAATTTTAATAGTTACCGTTTGGCTTGCATTTTACAATTGCTTCTGTAACATCGGTTAACACAAGTTCGCCATTTTGGTTGTATGCCTTAACCGTAATTTCCACAAGCCCGTTTTTAGCGCTGCGTTTAACAAGGTTTGTTATGGTTGCCGTGCCTGTTAACACATCGCCCGAGAACACAGGTTTTAACCATTCAATTTTTGTGGATTTGCCTACAAGCAATTCTTTGCCAAAAAAATCTACC
>JAFSIN010000092.1 GCA_017439765.1 Clostridia bacterium
ATAGCCGAATATGTATATAAAAAAAGCTATTTAAGGAGAAAGCAGTATGGAATTAAATATTTTAAAGCAAGATATTTGTGTGAATGAAAAAATTTTCAGTCAGTCTTCGGAACACCCCATAGACAGTAGCTTTATTTTGCCAGATTATTACCCCGAAATTTCTAAAATACTAAAATGCAGGGCAGTGCCTCGCATTTCGGCAACCCGCTTAAACGGACAGACTTTAACGGTGGACGGCACTGTGTTAATTAATTTAATTTATTGTTCCAGTGAAAACGAAATTTTCGGTTACGAGCAAACCCTTCAATTTTCCAAAACTTTCGAAATCGGAACCGAAATACAAGATGCCATTCCTGAATGCAACGTTAAGTGTGAATACATAAATTGCAGGGCAATGGGGGTAAGAAAAATTGATGTTCACGGTGCGGTGGGCGTTTATGTTTTGGTTTATAAAAAACAGGCCACACGCGCAATTGCCGACATTGATAACCCCGACATTATTGTTCGCAGGGGCCAAATTCCTGCAACTTCCCCCATGGGTTATGGTGAAAAATCTTTGATTATAGAGGAAGAATTAGAAATAGGCTCAGGGCAGCCGTCTATTCGTAATATTTTAAAATATGATATTAAAGCAATTAACAAAGAATGTAAAATTATAAGCGGTAAGATTGTTGTAAAGGGTGATTTAAATGTGTTTGTTTTATATTGCCCCGACAATTCAAACACCCCACAGGTTTATCGCAACACAATTCCGTTTAGCAGCATTATCGATATTGACGGAATTACCGAAGAATGTGAGTGCAGTTGCAAAACCTGCATAGCCTTGGCTGACATTAAACCAAGAACATCGGCTAGCGGCGAAACCAAAAGTTTTATTTTAAATGTAAAACTTAATTTTTGGGCATCGGCTTGCTGTAATAATGATTTATCGGTCATTACCGATGCCTATTCAACCCACTATAATGCCGATGTTTCACTTAAAGATATTACGGTTGAAAAAATATTCAAAACGGTAAATGATGTTTTTGTGTGCAAAAAAAGCATAGACAATATATCGGAAAATATAAAATCGGTTGTTGATATTTGGTGTGATTCATTAACAACAAGTTCGGCAATAACCAATAATAAATTAAGTGCCAACGGTACCGTTACTGTAAGCCTTTTGGTGTTGAATGAGGCTGGCACCCCCGAGATTATTGAACGTCCGTTAGATTTTAATTACGAACTCCCAATAGAGAATGCTACGGGCGGTATGTATACTAAATGTGAAATAACGGCTAACAATTTGGGTTACACCATGCTCTCATCAAACGGGTTAGAAATAACGGCCGAAATGTGTGTTAATGCCAATGTTTTTGCACCTGCAAAAATTAACCTTGTAACCGACGTTTTAGTGGATGAGGCTAATGTTAAAACAAAATCAAACAACAGCGCCTTAATTATCTATTATGCCGATGCCGGCGAATGTGTGTGGGATATTGCCCGCAAATATAATAGCCTGCCGTCCGAAATTTGTGAAATCAACAGCCTGGAAAACGAAATTTTAAAGGCTAAAAAAACATTGCTTATTCCAATAAAATAATTTTAAGCGGGAATTTAATAATTCCCGCTAATTTTTAATTTTTTATATTGACATTTTAAAGCCACAGTGATATAATAACTAACGTTGCTTGCGAGTGTGCTGGAACTGGCAGACAGGCACGTTTGAGGGGCGTGTGCTCATG
>JAFSIN010000093.1 GCA_017439765.1 Clostridia bacterium
GTAAGGAAAATAAGAGGATATGGCATAAATAGCATTGAAACCCTTGTTTTAACCCATTCGCACTCCGACCATATTGGCTCGGCCGAGTATATATTATCTACGCTCAAGGTGGAAAATGTTGTTTTACCCGAATTTAAAAGTGATGAAACACAGGAAAATAAATCGTTAAAAGATTTGAATGATGCCGTTTCAAAAAGCAACGCTCAAAAATACATAGCCACACAGGGCATGGTTATAAATACGGGCGATATTGAATTTACAGTTTTGCAAAGTGATGCTAATCAACCCGACATTAACAATCGCTCAACCGTTTTAATGGCAAAATTTGATGATAAAAAATTTTTATTTATGGCAGATTTAGAGGCCGAAGGCGAAGAACAATTAATTGATAACAAAATTAATTTTGATTGCGATGTTTTAAAGGTTGGCCACCACGGCAGCAAAACCTCGACTACAGCCGAATTTTTAGAAATTGCAACACCGCAAATTTCGGCAATATCGGTAGGCTCCAATTCATACGGCCACCCGGCCGACAGTGTTATTGACAGCCTAAAACAAGCGGGCAGCCAGGTTTTCAGAACCGATAGACACGGCGACATTGTTTTTACGGTGGAAAACGGAATAATTAAGGTGAATTAAATTGGCAAAATTAAGCAAAAAAGCACAATCTAACATATTGTTTTTAATAACAACAATAATTTGGGGCATGGCCTTTGTGGCCCAATGCACCGTTGCCGGTAAAATAGATTTATTTTTGTTTTTGGGCGCAAGGTATTTTTTAGGTGCGCTGTCGCTGGTGCCTGTAATTTTAATTTTTACAAAAAAGGGCCAAAAAACAAAAAATTTATTGGCAGGTGTTGTGTGCGGTGTAGTTTTGTTTACGGCATCAGCCTTGCAACAATACGGCATAAACTTAAGCCCCAACGCCGGTAAGGCAGGGTTTATTACAGGAATTTACACCGTGTTGGTCCCAATATTTTATTTTTTGTTTTTTAGAAAGAAAACAGGCATTAATGTTTGTTTTGGCGCTGTTTTGGCTGTTTTGGGCCTTTATGTTTTAAGTGTGCAAAACGGCATAAACAGCATAGAAAAAGCTGACATTATAATTTTTTTGGGCGCAATAATGTGGGCAATACACATAATCGCCATTGATTTTTTTGTAAAAAAAGCCAATCCAATTAAACTTTCATTTTACCAGTTTTTAACCTGCGGCGTGTTGGGCGTGTTAATAGCATTTTGCGTTACAGGCGTTAATGTAACGGAGGCGGTAACGGGGCTGTCGGGCATTTTGCCATCGCTTTTATATGTTGGCGTTTTATCGTCGGGAGTTGCCTATACAACACAGGCCCTTGGGCAAAAAAATGCCGACCCAACCTATTCAGCCATAATACTGTCGGGCGAGGCGGTGTTTGCAGCCATTGGCGGCGCAATTTTCGGCATCGACAAAATGTCGCTGCGCTCTTACGTCGGTTGTTTTATTATATTTTCAGGTATAATATTATCACAGTTAAATATAAAACAAAAAAAGAACTAACCTAAAAAGGTTAGTTCTTTTTGGTGGAGCATAGGGGACTTGAACCCCTGACCCCCACACTGCCAGTGTGGTGCGCTACCAGCTGCGCTAATGCCCCGTGCAAAAATTAATATATCACATAACTAAAAATAATGCAAGTTATTTTTTAAAATTTGCAAAAAATAATTTATTTATTGGTTGACTTTTCATAAAAATGCGGTATAATAACCTTGTTACAAATTTTGGGGAATTGTGTAACGGTAGCACGACAGACTCTGACTCTGTTTGTTGGGGTTCGAATCCCTATTCCCCAGCCAAAAACAAAGCGCTAACCACAAAGGTTGGCGCTTTTTGTTTGTTGTTAATTGCCTTTTAAAATTTGCCTTGCAATATAACTTAAAATATAGTATAATTGATTAGTAATATTTTATTTTAGGAGGAGAAGTTATGAAAAAAATTATAGCATTATTATTAGTTTTAGTTTTAGCTTTTAGTGTTTGCGCTTGTTCGGGCGCTGCCGGTATGACAATGGGAACTGGCGGAACAGCCGGTACATATTATGGTTACGGTGGAGTTTTAGGCCAATATATTAAAAATCACGCCGGCATTAATGTTACCGTAGTTTCTACCGATGGCTCTAAAGCCAACATTCAGGGTATTGCTGCAGGTAACTATCAATTAGGCACCGTACAATCCGACGTTATGTCTTATGCTTGGGAAGGTACACGCTCTTTTGAAAAAGAGGGCAAGGTTGAATCCTTCCGTGTTGTTGCCGGTCTTTATGCCGAGGCTGTTCAATTAATAACCATGGACCCTGCAATCAAATCGGTTGCCGACTTAAAAGGCAAAAAGGTTTCTATTGGTGCACCGGGCTCGGGCGTTTATTTTAACGCTATGGACGTTTTAACAGCTGCCGGTCTTACTGAAAACGATATTAAACCTCAATATCAGTCGTTTGCCGACAGTACTGATGCTTTAAAAGACGGCAAAATTGATGCTGCATTTATAGTTGCTGGTGCTCCTACACCCGCTATTACCGAGCTCTGCACCACTAACGATGCTTATTTGGTACCAATAGATGGCGCAATTGCCGACAAACTTATGGAAACCTGCCCGTTCTATACCGTTTATGATGTTCCTGCAGGCACATATTCCGACCAACCCGAAGCCGTTAAGACCGTTACCGTTAAGGCTACCTTAATTGTAGATGCCAACGCTTCTGAAGAGCAGGTTTACAACCTTACCGCTGCTATTTTTGAAAACACTGCTGCCATAACAGCCGAAAACGGCAAGGGCGCAGAATTAAGCATTGAAAATGCTACCGGTGGTATGACAGTTCCTTTCCACGCAGGCGCTGCTAAATATTTTGCCGAAAAAGGCGTTCAGGTAACTGTTAAATAATTTTGTTTGCTTTAGTTGTTGAATTCGGGCTGCGGCAAAGTTCGCCGCAGCCTTTTAGGTTTTGTTAGGGGGTTAAAAATATTGTTCTTTAAAAAGAAAAATGTCGAATCAGAGCCAATGGATTTAGAATCGGTAATGAAAAAGTTCGACAGAGAATCGAA
>JAFSIN010000094.1 GCA_017439765.1 Clostridia bacterium
AACCCGTGTTACCGCCGTGAAAGGGCGGTGTCTTAGGCCTCTTGACCACCGGGCCATATTGGTGGCTGTAATTGGACTTGAACCAATGACACTCCGGGTATGAACCGAATGCTCTAGCCAACTGAGCTATACAGCCTCGTTCGCGATACTAAGATATTATAAACATAAAAAAGCATTTTGTCAACACTTTTTTTAAAGTATCGCAATAAATATTATTTAATTTGGTTAATTACAAGCCCTGTTGTGAGTTTTGGGTAAAAATAAGTTGATTTTTGCGGCATAACATCGCCTGCGGCAGCAACCTCGGCAATTTCGGAAACTTTTGTGGGGTTCATAATAAAGCAACAGTTGGCGCCACCATCAACATCGGCTTTGGCCTCGGTAATGCTGCGGGTGTATTTTAAATTAATTTGATTGGCAAGGTTTTGTTTGTCTATGCCCAAAACGCCCTCTAAAATTAAACTGTGCAGCACCGAAACATCAAGGTTTCTTAAAGCCTTACCTTCGTTTTTAAATAAATTGTCCATAATTGTGTTGTCTTTTAAAGTTAGGGCGTAGTCTTTGTTACCGTCGTAATACCAAAATGCTTTTTGCCCATTTTGGTAGGCAGTCTTTAAAAACTGTGTGCCGTCTGCAAGTTCTGCCACATTAAAATATTTGTTAATTTTTTGCAGCATTTGCTGGCTGTTAAAATCGTTAAGCCCTTTTATTATGCGGTGTGTCGGGAAAACAACAAGACCGCTTGACTGCATATCAACCAAAAACATCATAATATAATTAGCGTTTTCGGTCATTTGCCCATTTTGCTCTAACTGTTTTTTAAAGTTAAGGGCGGTTTCGTAACGGTGGTGGCCGTCGGCAATATATAATTTTTTGTCTGCAAATTCTTTAATAACCTCGGTGGTTTTTTCGCTTTTTTCAACCGCCCACATTCTGTGGGTAACCTTATCGGCATCGGTAAAGCAAACGTCGGGCTCGCGTTCAGACAACTCGGCCAGAAGCCTTGGCACAGCACTCTCAGGGTCGCTGTAAAGTGAATATATTTGACTAAAACTGCAACCTGTGGCATTTAATAAATTAAGCCTGTCGGTCTTGGCTTTAGAAAGGGTGTGTTCGTGGGGTAAAATAACACCGTCGAAAAATTCGTGCAGTTTTACATATGCCGTAAAGCCTTTAAAGGAATATTGCTTGCCTTCTACCATAAAACTTTGCTCGTAAATATAAAGGCATTCTTTATCATCTTTTTGCATAAATCCGTTTTTAATGCGGTTTTCAAGCTCGGCTTTAGCGCCCAAGTAACCAGCTTCGGTTTGTTCGGGGGCTTCCAATTTAATAATATTGTTTGCATTTTTGTTTAAATATTGCAATTTTTCTTGGTCGCTTATAATATCGTATGGCGGGCAACAAAGGTCGGCAATGTTGCCGGCTTTGTTTGTAAACCTTAATGCGCTGAATTCTTTAATTTCTGCCATATAAATCACCTCATATAATAATATATTAAATCAATATGAATATAAAGTCAATATTTGCTTGTTAATAACAAAAAATTATAGTATAATTATATTTAACAATTTGTTTACACAATAAAAATTGGTTTCTGTTAAAATTTTAATATATTATTTTGGAGGTTGTGCTATGATAGAGGTTACCGGCCTTTCTAAAAAATACGGCAAGCATTTAGCGGTGGACAATGTATCGTTTAGCATTAAAAAAGGCGAAATTGTTGGCTTTTTGGGTCCTAACGGTGCAGGAAAATCTACCATTATGAACATTTTAACCGGTTATATTTCCAGCACATCGGGCAGTGTGCTTATTGATGGGTTCGATATTTTAGAGCAAAGCGAGCAGGCTAAAAAACGCATTGGCTATTTGCCCGAAATACCGCCACTTTACCCTGATATGACGGTGCGCGAGTATTTATATTTTATTTATGATTTAAAAAAGGTTAAATTCCCTAAAAAACCGCATATAGATGAAATTTTAGGTCTTGTGAAAATAGATGATGTTGCCAACAGGTTAATTAAAAACCTTTCTAAAGGTTACCGCCAGCGTGTTGGTATTGCCTCGGCCTTGGTTGGCAACCCCGATGTCCTTATTTTAGACGAGCCAACTGTTGGCCTTGACCCAAAACAGATAATTGAAATTAGGGAGCTTATTTCAAAACTGGGCAAAAACCATACTGTAATACTTTCTTCCCACATATTGTCAGAAATTCAGGCCGTGTGTGAAAAAATAATTATTATAAACGGCGGCAAACTTATTGCTAACGACACCGCCGAGAATTTATCGAATAACCTGTCTTCCGACCGTTCTTTAATAGTTAGGGTTGTGGGAGAAGAGCAAGAGGTTATTAAAATTTTACAAAGCGTTAAGGGCGTTGACTCCGTGAAAAGCCTTGGCAAGCAAGAAAGCAACGCATATGACTATTTGCTAACCCCGCAAGATAATACCGATATTAGAGCCACCGTGTTTGAAAGGTTGAGCGAAAGAAATAAAACTTTGCTTTCGATGCAGTCTAATGCATTAACTCTTGAGCAAATATTCCTGCGCTTGACCGACGCCACCGCGCAAATTAATTTACCTAATGGGGAGGAAGAATAATGAAAGCCATTTTTAAAAGAGAATTTAAATCTTATTTCACCACCCCTGTTGGTTTTGTAATTGTGGCGGCATTTGCCTTTTTTTCGGCAATGTTTTTCACCGTTATTTATTCGGTGGGTGCGCCCGAGGTTGAAAGCGTTGTGTCTGCAATGTCAACCGTGGCAATTTTTGCAACACCCTTTATTACAATGAAATTGTTTTCTGATGACCGCCGCGCCAAAACCGACCAAGCCCTGCTTACCGCACCCGTTAGTGTTTGGGGCATTGTGTTTGGCAAGTTTTTTGCAGCGTTGGCGCTTTTTGCGTTAGGTTTTAGCCTAACCTTAGTTTTTCAGTTGGTTGTTAGTTTTTATGTTGGCGTTAATTGGTTGGTTTACCTATATGCCTTGCTGGGCGTTTTGTTGCTTGGCAGTGTTATGATTTCGGTGGGTATGTTTATTTCTACCCTAACCGAAAGCGCCATTATTTCGGCTGCGTTAACCTTTGTTGTTTTTTTAAGCGTTATGTTTTTGGGCAGCTATGCCAGTGCCGTTAGTTCGCAGGCGTTGCAAACAATAGCGCAGGCAATTTCGTTCATAGACCGCTTTAACGGTTTTACAGACGGCATTTTAAATTTAACCGACATTGTATATATGGTAAGCGTTACGGCACTGTTTGTGTTTTTAAGCGTTAGGTCGGTTGAAAAACGACGTTGGGCTTAAAGGAGGGCAAAAAATGCAATTATTTAAATTGAAAGATAACAACACCCCAAAATTAAGCCGTAAAAATATGTGGAAGCGTGGCGGATATGCCGCGGCCATAACAGCAGCGGCCATTGTGGGCGTAATTTTAATAAATATTTTATTTTCGGCCTTAGGCAACAGGGTTTCGTTAAAACTTGACCTTTCGTTTACGGGCGAAAACAGCCTAAGCCAAGAGAATACCCAGTTTTTAAAGGAAATTGAAACACCTGTTTCGGTTACCGTTTGTGCAACTAAAGAAGATTACCAAGGCGGCATGTTAAGCCAAATTGCAGGCCAATATTTATATGTTTATGATGAAAGCGGATATTACGCCCAAACCGTAAAACTTTTGGATATGTATGCCTCGGTTAACCCAAAAATAACGGTTGAGTATTTAGACATAACCTCAACCGCCGGCCAAGCATTAGTCGACGAATATCCATCACTTTTTTATGGCGACATTATTGTAAGTACAACCAATGCCGACGGCAAAACCACCAGCAAATTGGTTGGATTTAACGACATTTATTCCTACAGTGATTCCACAGGTTATGGCTATTCTTCCATTACTGCCAACAAGTTAGAAACTGCGCTTTCTTCGGCAATAAGTTTGGCCATTAGCGGTCAAACCAAACAGGCTGCGCTTCTTGCCAATTATTCTGATACCACTGTTTTTGAAACCTATTTTGCAGCGCAACTTAAACTAAACGGTATTGAAACACAAAACATTACCGACAACATTTTATCATCTGTGCCCGAAGGCGTAGAGCAACTGTATATTGTTTGCCCCAGTAAAGATTTATTACCACAAGAACTAAATGTTATAAATGCTTGGCTTAATAACAATGGGGCCCGCGGCCGCTCGTTAATTTTTGTGCCGGGCACCAGCGTTGCCAATATACCCAATTTGTTAGAGTTTTTAAGTGAATGGGGCGTAAGTTATACAAACGGCATTCTTTATGAAACCAACAGCCGTAATCATATGCAGGGCGACAATACAACACTTGCAGCATTTAATAACGAAACCCAAATTACCGATGTTCTGAATGCTCAAAAACAGTGTATTTTAGGCCATAATATACCAATGCAGACAGCATATGAAAGTTATGAAACCAAAACAACAAACATTATGGTTTCTTCGGCTGATACTACCGTTGCAGCCCCCGTGGGTATTGATGAAAATTGGACACCCGATGCATCTTTGACCAAAAAATCTTACGCTAACTTAATTATTACTGCCGACAATTCAACCCTTAACAATTCTTTGGTTACAAGTTATGTTGCGGCATTTTCAAGTGTTGATTTTATTTATTCTGAATGGGCAACATTAACACAGGTTGGCAATATGGAAACCGCCGTTAACACTGCCGTTAAAACCGCAGGATTCGATGCCGCTAACAAAAAATTGTTCATTGATAAAAGTGTTTCGGCCGAATCTTTTGCCGACAAGGTAAGTGAATCGGGCACAACCGTAATTGTTGTTCTGTTTATGGTTATAACCCCGCTTGTTCTTATTGGTGCAGGTGTTTATGTTTGGATTAGGAGGAGGAACAGATGAGTTCGCCCCAAGA
>JAFSIN010000095.1 GCA_017439765.1 Clostridia bacterium
TCACGCCAAGGCGCAATAATTGCCATATCTGGACAGAAGTGTTTTAACGTGAGTTCAAAACGAACTTGGTCGTTACCCTTTCCAGTACAGCCATGAGCAATAGCGTCAGCGCCTTCTTTAATAGCGATTTCTGCTAAACCTTTTGCAATGCAAGGGCGTGCGTGTGAAGTACCTAACAAATATTCCTCATAAACGGCGCCGGCCTTCATGGTAGGTATAATATAATCGTTAACATATTCTTCGGTTAAATCTAACACATAAAGTTTAGATGCACCTGTTTTAATGGCCTTTTCTTCTAAGCCTTCTAATTCATCGGCCTGGCCAACATTGCCCGAAACGGCAATAACCTCACAATTATTGTAGTTTTCTTTAAGCCATGGAATAATAATTGAGGTGTCTAAACCACCCGAATAGGCTAATACAACTTTTTTAATATCATTTTTATTCATTACTAAAACCACCTATAATTTTTTAAGACCCCACCATTATACAACCCAATATGCAATATGTCAATAGTTTTTTGCATAAAAATTAATATTTTTTTATTTTTATTGCATATTTATTGCATATTATTGAATTTTATGCAAAAAGTTCGGTGGAAATATATCTTTCACCGGTATCGGTTAACAGAACCACAATTTTTTTACCCTTGTTTTCGGGTAACATTGCTGTTTTTACAGCAGCATAAAGTGCTGCACCCGAGGAAATTCCAACCAATACACCCTCGGTTTTGGCTAATAACCTTGCGTTTTCCAAGGCAGACCGGTAAGGGACGTCAATAACCTCGTCATAAATTTTGGTGTTTAAAATTTGTGGTATAAAGTTAGCGCCTATTCCCTGTATTTTATGTGGGCCCGCCTTACCGCCCGATAAAAGTGGTGAATCGGCAGGCTCGGCCGCAATAATTTTAATGTTTGGATTTTGTTCTTTTAAAAATTTGCCAACACCACTTATGGTGCCGCCTGTGCCAACACCGGCCACAAAAATATCAATATTTCCGTTAGTATCTTCCCAAATTTCCGGCCCAGTTGTTTTATAATGCGCCAAAGCATTTGCCGGGTTAACAAACTGCCCTGCAACAAACGAATTATTAATGGTTAAAGCCAGCTCTTCAGCCTTGTTAACAGCACCCTGCATACCAAGCGAGGCTTCGGTTAAAACAAGCTCAGCCCCATAAATTTTCATTAACTTTTTGCGCTCGTCCGACATATTTTCGGGCATAACAATAATGCATTTAAGCGAAAGCGAAGCGCAAACCGCTGCAATACCAATTCCGGTATTGCCCGAGGTAGGCTCAATTATAACCGAATTTTTATTTATTTTTCCGCTGTTTAATGCTTCCAACAGCATTTCTTTAGCAATTCTGTCTTTAGCGCTGCCTGCAGGGTTAAAATATTCTAACTTTGCAATTAAATTTTCCACCCCAACAGCTTTACTAAAATTAGAAATTTCTAATAAAGGTGTGTTTCCAATAAGCTCGGTTAAAGATTTATAAATTTTCATACTAATAATCCTTTGTTGTTTTAACTAAATTTTTAATATAACTAAAGGTTTCGTCTTCACCTTTTTCGGCCAACATTCTTAAAAGCATTTCTAAAAAATCAGTTGTTTCTTTGTGAATAACCCTGCGCTTTTTGGCATTTAAAAAATAATCCAACGCGGCCGAATCGGTATAATTTTTACCCCTGTAAATTTTACAGGCGGCAACGCGGTCGCAAAACATTTCAATAACAAACTTAAGCGGCATTTTAACAGGGCCTACAATGTGGGTTACGGGGTCGTAATCGGTCCAATATTCAAAATGGTGTTTGTTTCTGCCCTTGTGGTGCATCCATGCAGCCGAATAACCGTAGGTCTCACGCTGCATATCGTTAGGGCTGCGTGTGCCCTGAAAATATTTTGCCCCCGAAGAAAACTCGGTATAAGTGTATTTAGAAAGGTCGTGAAATAAGCCCTGAAAGCCAATGCCGGCCTTAAAACAATGCTTAATCACGGCGTGTCGGTGGCGGGTTATGGTGTTAAAATGTTTTAAAAATTTCATAAATTTTCCTCTAAATATTTAAAAAGTGAATTAGATGCCAGCAAAACGTCGTTATATGTCTGCTCAAAATTTCCGGTGTACCAAGGGTCAGCAATGTCGCGGTTAAGGCCGGCAAAACTTAAAAATTTATAAACTTTATTTAGGTTATTATTTGGCAAAATTCTCTTAATATAATTAAAATTATTTTGGTCCATAATTATTATGTAATCGTAAATTTCATAATGCTGAGGTGTAAATTTCACAGCCTGCCTGCTGTTGTGCGGCACACCCTTAATATTTAAAATGTTTTTGGTGCCATAATGAACATCATTGCCTATTTCTTCGTTACTTAATGCGGCCGATGCTATATTATAATTGTTTTGTTTGCCGTTTTGGGCAACAATATCTTTAAAAACAAACTCGGCCATTGGAGAACGGCAAATATTCCCGTGGCATAAAAATAATACATTAACCAAAATAATCACTCCTAAAATAAAATTATAGCATATTTTATGTATTTTTTCAATATTAGGGCTTTGACATATTTTTTATTTTATATATAATAATATTAGGTGAATTATATGGATTTAAAAACAAATATTGAAAAATATTTAAATTTTAATTGCAACATTACCTGTGTTGATAAAACCGGCTCAACTAACCTTGATGCAAAATCGGCCGCACAAAACGGCGCCGATGAATTTACTGTAATTTTGGCCAACCACCAAACAAACGGCCGTGGCAGGCTTGGGCGTACTTTTTTTTCGCCACAAGGCAGCGGGATTTATTTAAGCATTGTGCTGCGCCCTAAATTCAGCAATGAAAACAATTTGTTTATTACGGTTGCAGCAGCCGTTGCTGTGTGTGATGCTATTAAAAATATTACCGGAATTAAAACAGGCATTAAATGGGTTAACGACGTTTATTTGGGTAACAAAAAAATTTGCGGAATTTTAACCGAAAGCGCCCTTAGTTCTGACAGCCAAACACCGCAGTTTTCGGTGCTGGGCATTGGGCTTAATTTATATAAACCACAGAGTGATTTCCCGGCAGATATTAAAGATATTGCCGGCAGTTTGTTTGAAAATGAAACTAATAATGAAATTAAGGCAAAATTAACGGCGCAAATTATTAATAATTTTAAAAAATATTACGATAATTTATTAAATAAAGAATATTTGCAAAAATACCGTGAACTTTCGGTTATTTTGGGTAAAGAAATTTATTTTTTAAAGAATGATAACAAAATTTTCGGAACAGCGCAAGAAATTGACGACAACGCACATTTAATTGTTAAAGAAAAAAGTGGCGTTACACATGTGTTAGGTGCGGGCGAGGTTTCGGTAAGGTTTTAAATAATAAAACGGTGGCTAAAGCCACCGTTTTTAATATAAAAAAAGCAGTGTGCTAAAAGCACACCGCTTTTTTTGTTTGTGAAAGATTAATTATTTAACTTTAATCTTTAATACGGTATTGGGGTTGTCGTTGCCTTCGGCAGCAGAGCCCATTGTGAAGTGTGGAATACCCTCAACTTCAGTATAACCGTAACCATGTGTATGAGCCGAGAATACAGCCTTAACCATGCCGCCGTTAGCAACGCTATTAGCAACAATTGGAGCATAGAATTGATGTGCTGCAACTATCGGAACGTGTGTAAATACGATTACAGGAATATTATTTTCTCTAGCTTCGTCTAAAGCAGCAGCAGTTTGCTCAGCAATACCATCTACATTGTCAACTAATAATACCATAACGGCATTCTCGCCAGCATCGTTAGTAACGATTTCTTTGTGGAATACGATATCATTTGGCCAGCTAGCTTGAAGTTGTGCGAGAACCTCGTCTAAGGTTTTGAGGTTTTCGTTACTGTCTAACTGGTGCATGTATTCGTGGTTACCTGCAGAAGCAATAACGCTGGAGTTAGCAGTTACGCTGTAATCTTGGTTGAAGATTACGCGTTTAGCTTGTTGTAATGTACCAGCAGATACATAGTCTACAACGTCGCCGTTAACAACAGTCTTGTTAGCGTAAGCAGCATATTGCATGAACTTAACAATTCTTGCAGGAGTACCAAGTTTTTCGTAGTATGACCTACCGGATGAGAGACCTGTAGAAATTGCAGCTTCGTCAGCATTGAAGTAATCTTCGCTGTTGGTGTATACAAAGTGTGTATCGTTGAAGCTTATAATTTCGGTTGGTTCAGCAGAACCGTAAAAATCAATTGTGTATTCGATAACTCTTAAGCCTTCTAAAGCATCTTTTAATTCGTAAGCAGCAAAGTTATCGTTATCTGCGATGCAAGCAGGTTTTTCAGTAGTAACTTTGGTTGCTTCAAGCTCTGCACCTGCAGCAGCAACAGCTTCAATAATAGCAGCTGCTTCAGCTTTAACTTCGGCAGAAGCGGATGCATCAGCATCTGCGAACAATGCTGTTCTGTAGAGGCTGGATTGACCATAACCAGAGTAGAGAACGCGCTCAACGCCGTTGGCATCGAGGTATCTGATGTAACCTTGTACGCAGTAGTTACGTAAGAACTTGTCAGCAGTAATGCCGGTCATAGCAACTGTGAACTGAATAGCATCGTCGCTTTCGGCATAGATGTTAACTGCAGGAACAGCACGAGGTTTACCAAGTTTGATGTCGCCTTCGAAACCAATGTTGAAGATTGCGGTATCGTAACGTAAATCTTTACCCCAGTTGTATTCAAGTGGGAGGATTAACGAACCATACTCGATAACTTGGCTGAGACCGCCAACGATATCGGCAGAAGCTTTCTTCATTTCAACAATGAAACGAACAGCTTGAGCTTTATTAGCGGTAGAAGCACGCATTTGGATACCTTCGATGAAGAAGTCGCCGCCGTAGTTTACATCAACATCGGCATAATCGGCAACAAGAACGGTGCCGGCAGCGAGTTCAGCAGTAACGGTGCCTTCACCCATTGCAGGTAATGTGCCGTTAGTAAATTTCCAACCTAAGAATGCTTTGCCTTCGGTAAGAGCAGGAGTTAAAGTAGCTAAATCAATAGTAGTAGCTTCTTTAATGTAAACAGCTTTGTCAAAGGTAATGTAGGATTCAGAACCGGTTGTATAATCTGAGCTGTAAACATCATAATCGCCTTGTAAAGCTGAGAGGTCTAATATTCCGTCTTCAGACTTAACGATAGTGCCGTTCTGATGGATAGCAAGAACAGTTTTGCCTTCGGCTACAGAGAATACACCTGCAGTTTCAGTAACATCGATGAACATAGCTTCTTCGCCATTGAATGTTCTGAGGTTCCAGTAACCGTTTGCATTATTTTTAAGTTGTAATAATGCATCGCCACCGGAAACGAGAGCTTCGCTGTTGCGGATGATTTGTACTGCGCCACCAATTGTGGTAGTAGCGGTTGAAGTAGCGTTAAAGTCGATTACTGCGCCTTTAGCAGCTATGATGAAGTTTGCATTTTTAGCGAATGTGTTAACGCCGCCTGCTGTGCCTTGACCAACCCTTAGGTTGAACTTGGAAGCAGTGTTGATGTAGAAGGATACATCGTTAGCAAATGTTGCACCATTGGAAGAATCACCAAAGTTGAAACGATAAGAAGATGTATCAGCTTGGAATTGGTTGCTTTCGGTAAGAACGAATTGCTTGTTAAGAACAAGTTTACCACCTTGGCCGCCAATGTCGTTGCGTGATAACGAGAAGAGACCATGACGGTTGGTAGGAACGAGTAATTCGAAAGTGCCATTCCATGAGTCGGAAGATAAAGCGTTAGATAAGAAGTAGAAGTTTGTAGCTTCACTAATGGTTAAATCGTAACCATTTGCATAAATATCGCCAAGGCCGTGACGAGTAGAAACGATATTAATATCTTCAAATACGGTTGGACCTTGAATGTATAATGAAGCGGAAGCGCCAATGTTTTCATAGTAACCTAAGTAGTTGGTTTCAGATTCGCCATCGGCATAAGATTTAATAACAAGTGTAGCTGCGTGAGCTGCAGGAGTACCATCGTTGTCGGTGTTCCAAACAGCAAAGTTAGCTTTTGCTATGTCGCTGGTAATTACAGAATCGTCTTGCATTACATAAATTGTTACGGTTTCGCCAGCAGCGTATTCTTTAGAGATTACGTTGTTGATTAACCAAGCAACAGATTTAGCAGGAGATTTAACAGATTTACCAGAACCAGTGGCACCGCCTTTAACGTAGTATACGCCATATTCGCCTTCTTCTTCGAATGTAACGGTAACTTCACCAGTGCTGTTACGGTAAGAAGATAAATCATATAAACCATCGCCATTAGGAGTAATCTTAGTACCGTTAGCATATGCGTTTAAACCTTCAACATCAGGTGTGAGTTCGAAACCGGCAAGGTATGTTGTAGCCGGGTCGGATGCGTCGGTGCGGGCATATACAGGGTTAGCTTTACCATAGTTTACTTTTACCCAGTAACCTAAGTTATCACAAAATGATGTATTGTTTAAAGCATAGTCGGTATAGCCGTAAATACCGTCAATAGTGATATTTGATTCATTATTGTTTTCA
>JAFSIN010000096.1 GCA_017439765.1 Clostridia bacterium
TCAGGAACAACAATATCGTTGTTAGCAGTGTAATAGTAACCATAATAAACGCCACCAATACTCAAGCCTGTTGTTTCATAATCAAAAAACTCTATTTCCTTTTGACGCAAAACAGTATCCTTATTTTTCAAAACATAGTCTGATATTTCATCATACTTTTGAAATGAGATAGACATCCCTGTACAAGCAGTGAGCGAAATCAAAACCAGTATAACCCAAAAACTTAATGTAGCTTTTTTCATTTTTTAGTCCCCTATATCAAATTGGAATTTATTTAATTCTGTTTTTTCATTTCCATATACGGTAAAACATCGTATCCACACTTCTTGTAAACATTCACAGCTCTCTCATTCTCAACCTCAACCTCTAAACGAAATAATGAATTAGGATATTTATGTTCAATGAAATTAAGGAAATGGCTTCCGATTCCCAAACCGCGATACTCATCTTTTATGTATATATCTTCAATCCAAATACAAGCTTTTCCAAATTCTGTCGAGAAACTTTTTGCTAACATAGCGTATCCTTGGATGCGATTATCGTTTTCAAAAACATACCCCTCAATATAAGGATTTTCATTTATGCAGTTATCTATATCCGCGGTGAATATATCTTCCGAGCCATTTGTAAATACTGCTTCTGACGCATAAAATATTCTCATCATTTCAAGAATCTGATGTCTATCCTGTTCTTCCATATATCTGATTCTGCTTTTCATGTCTTTCACCCCACAAATTCTTATTTATCGGTCAGTTGTATTATAGCATAACTTGACTAACAAATAAAGAGCATATTAAAAACACCCACAGTTTTAAAAACTATGGGTGTTTTCGCATCTTGTTGTACTGTCCTTAATTGTACGGCTCCTAAACCTTGGGTTTTTAATTTATTTAAGTAATTTTGAATACCCTTTGCCGTATTGCACACAGCGTGATATTCGGCTGAGCGTTGCCGAGGAAATATCAGTTTTAGCAATGACTTCGGTATAGGTTTTGCCCTGCATTAAAAGTTTGGCTGCGCAAATTCGCTCGGCCATTTGCTCCACCTCTTTATAGGTGCAAAGGTCTTCTAGCAAATTTTTGCAATCTTCTTCATTATTAATACTAACAAACAGTTTATAAAGCTCATTCAAATGTTCTTCGGTAGTTCTTTTAGCCATAACACACCTCTAAAAATCGTTATTACTTTTTTGTAAAAATGCTTTTGTTTTTTCACTTTTAGGGTTGTCGAAAACCTGGGCGGGTGTGCCCATTTCTTCAATAATGCCATCGGCCATAAAAATTACCTTGTCGGCCACATTGCGAGCAAAATCCATTTCGTGAGTTACAACCACCATGGTGCTGTCACTGCCTTTTAGGCTTTTTATAACCTTTAAAACCTCGCCGGTAAGCTCGGGGTCAAGGGCCGATGTTGGTTCGTCAAAACACAGAACATCGGGGTTAAGGGCTAACGCCCTTGCTATTGCAACACGCTGTTGCTGACCGCCCGAAAGTTGACAAGGGTAAAAATCTTTTTTCTCGTTAAGGCCAACTCGGTTTATAAGGTCCAACGCCTTGTTTTCTATGTTTTCGGGGGTGTCTTTCTTAAGCAGATTTGGTGCTAAGGTTATGTTTTTTAACACGGTATATTGCGGGAACAGGTTAAACTGTTGAAAAACAAGGCCAAAATGCAACCTGTTTTCTCTTATTTTTTCGTCCGACAATGTGTCATTATTGCTTGCATTAAACAGTTCTTTGCCACCCACGCTAATAGAGCCTTGGTTGGCGGTTTCTAAAAAGTTGAGGCAACGCAGCAGTGTGGTTTTGCCGCTACCCGATGAGCCTATTATGGCCAAAACCTCGCCTTTTTCGAGTGAAAAACTTATGCCGTTTAAAACCTTTGTTTTACCAAAGTTTTTATAAATATCTTTAACCTCTAATAATGCCATTGTTTTTCCCCCTTACACCTTAAAGTACGAGAGTTTTTTCTCGAGTTTGTCGAACAATATTGTTAACACGCCGCTGAAAATTAAATAATAAACCCCTGTAAAGAACATTGGCCAAATTTCGCCGGCAATGCCGTGTGAGCCCTTTAAAAAGGCCTGACCTGCCCAAATAACCTCTTGCAGTGCTATAATTCGGGCAAGGGAGGTGTCTTTAACCAATGTTATAATTTCGTTAGACATTGGGGGAACAATGCGCTTTATCATTTGCAAAAGTGTAATTTTCATAAAAATTTGGTTTTTTGAAAGACCCAAAACCTGACCTGCTTCTTGCTGGCCAATTGGCACACCCTGAATTCCGCCACGATAAATTTCGGAAAAATAGCAGGCATAGTTTAAAATAAAGGCCACCGCAGCGGCTGCAAAACGACCGGCTTCGCCACCGCCCCAAACATTATTTCCAAAAACAAGGCCCGGAAAATAATAAACTATTAAAAGTTGAATCATAAGCGGTGAGCCGCGAAAAACCCAAACAATAGTTTTAATTGTGCTGCTTAAGGGTTTGAATTTAGACATTGTTCCGAACGATATTATAAGCCCCAACGGCAAGGCGCCCAAAAGGGTTACCACAAAAAGTTTAAGTGTTTGAATAAATCCGCTGTTTAAGGCCGCAAACACCGTTGGGAATTGCGCTGTAAAATTTTGTAACATAAATGTTTCCTCAAAACACCGAAACAGAGGGCACCCAAAGGCACTCTCTGTTTAGGTTAACTTAAAAATTAATTATTTTATAAGAGCTTCTTGAACACCGTAGGTTTTAGCAACCTCGTCTAATTTGCCGTTTGCTTTGCATTCGCTTAAGAAGTTGTTAAACTCGTCAACAAGGTTAGAACCTTTACGGAAGCCTACGCCGTATTCTTCACTGTTAAGTTTAACTGCACCTTTAAGTTGTGAATAACCTGTGCCTTCGCCAATCATAGCGCCTGCCATAAGCGAGTCGATAATTGCGGCATCGCTTGTGCCGGCTGCTACTTCCATAAGGGCTGTTGCTTGGTCGGCAACCTCGGTGTAGGTGTAACCGTTGGCTACGGCCATATCTTTACCGGCGGAACCGCCCTCAACTGCAAACTTAAGGCCCTTGCAGGATTCGGCTGTTGTGTATTGGTCGGCCTTGTCGGCAGGAACGATTACCATTTGAGCATTGTTGCAATA
Source organism: Clostridia bacterium (assembly GCA_017439765.1). Lineage (GTDB taxonomy): Bacteria > Bacillota > Clostridia > Oscillospirales > Acutalibacteraceae > SIG565. Next base: position 3,134 of record JAFSIN010000096.1, read on the forward strand.
TGCAACCGAGCAATCCATTGATTCTTTAACTTCGTTTGTAAGGGTCATGCCGTTCCAAACAACGTCGATTGATTTGCCCGAAAGTTCCATTGCTTTGTTGCCCCACTCGATTTCGGTGAACTCAACCTTAACGCCTAACTTTTCAGCAAATAATTTTGCCATGTCAGCATCGAAGCCAATCCATTCGCCTTGTTCGTTTTTGTAATCCATTGGTGCAAAATCGGTAATACCAACAACGAGTGTGCCCTTGTCTTTAATGTAATCCAAATCGGTTGCCTCTTTGGGTGCGCAGCCTGCGAAGCAAGCCACAAGTGTTAATATTGCTAAAATAAGTGCTAATAGTTTTTTCATTTTTAATTTCTCCTTTTTGTTTTGGAACTGTGTGTTCCTTGATTGGTATGGTCCTATTATACTTTACCAAACTAAAGTTGTAAAGTGTTTTTTTGCATTTTTTTAAAGTTTGTGCATTTTGTATACTTGACAGGGGTAATTTAGCGCTTTAATTCGTTAAAGTATACAAAGCACAGCCGCCCCATACATTATATATATAATAAAAAGGGGGTTACCCCCCTTTTTAATCTTTATTATTTTTTCTTGCTGCTAAAAAACTTTCTAAAATAAGGGTGGCGGCAACGGCATCCACCGTTTGTTTGCGTTTTTGGCCGCGTGTATTGGTATAATTTAATGTATTATGAGCCAGCACGGTTGTGCAGCGTTCGTCCCACATTTTTACCGGAAGATTAGTGGCGGCGGCCAGCAATTCAGCCGTTTGGGTGCATTCTTGGGCCCTAAAACCTTCTGAGCCGTCCATATTTTTTGGCAGACCCACCACAATAAGTTCTGCCGAATTTTCTTTGGCGGCATTAACCAATTTTTCAATTAGCCTTTCTTTTTTGCGTTCATAAATAACACCTTTCGGAAAGGCAAAACTTTCGCCCGAATCGCTAACAGCAATACCTGTTCTGGCATCGCCTAAATCCACAGCCATTATTACCATGGTTATTCCACCTCCATCATGGCGGCTACCGAAATAAAACCGCTTGGCAGGTGCGAAATGTCGTTTATAAACTCGGCTTTTACATTAAAATCGTTGTCAAACACCAGTTTAGAAACGGCTGTGTTTTCACTCCAGCCAACATCGTTTAATTTTTCAATACTGCCTTTGGTTATGCGGCAAATAAGGTTGCGTATGGCGCCGCCGTGGGTGGCCACCGCCACCGTTTTGCCCTTGTTTTGTTGGGCAATTTTTAGCACAGTAAGCCAAATTCGCTCGTAAACCTGGCGCATACTCTCCCCGTTTGGGGCGCAAAAGTTTTGTGGGTTGTTAAGCCAATCATCCTCAATTTTGGGGTATTTTGTAAAAATATCGGCAAAACTCATACCCTCTATAACGCCACCGTTAAGTTCGATAAACCCTTGGTCTTCGATTACTTTAAGCCCTTTTGGCTCTGCAATGGCAAGGGCGGTTTTTTGGGCCCTTAAAAGCGGACTTGAATAAACGGCATCAATTTTAATGCCGCTAAACCTTTGGCTTAGTTTTTCCAACTGTTTTTGACCGGCTTCGGTAATATCCAAATCGGTTAAACCTTGAAATATCCTTTTCAAATTGCCTTGGGCTTCGCAATGCCTTACTATATAAAGAGTTGTTTCCATTTTATCACCAAAAAAATTATATACCATTGTTATAATTTTTTCAAGGGTACCATTTTTTCGTTTTTTATTGACTAAACTTTTATGAGGTAGTATACTTAATTCAATTAAAATTTATTTATGGAGGTAAAAATATGAAAAAGTACCTAAACCGAGTATTTATTGACGGACTTAGCGGAATGGCATCGGGCCTGTTCGCCACCCTTATTATTGGCACCATTATTTGCCAAATCGCCTCACTTTTAGGCGACAATATTGTTGCCACCCACCTAAACGCAATTGGCATGTTTGCCAAAACCGTTACGGGTGCCGGCATTGGTGTTGGTGTTGCCTCGAAACTTAAGGCTTCGCCCCTAACCACCGTTTGTGCCGCCGTTGCAGGAACAATTGGCGCATTCCCCAACGTTAGTTTAGAGGCCATTAAAATTGGCACCCCCGGTGAACCTTTGGGCGCATTTGTTGCCGCCTATGTTGCCATTGAAATTGGCTATTTGGTGTCGGGCAAGACTAAATTAGACATTATTTTAACCCCACTTTGCTGTGTTTTGGGCGGCTCGGCCGTTGGTCTGCTTGTTGGCCCTTACATTGCCGGTTTTATGAAATGGGTTGGAATGTTGGTTAATATTAATGTAGAGCAAAGCCCGATTATTGGCGGCATTATTGTTAGTGTTGTTATGGGTATTTTGTTAACCCTGCCGATTTCTTCGGCTGCTATTGGTGTAGCAATGGGACTTTCGGGCCTTGCGGCAGGCGCTGCCACAATTGGTTGCTGCTGCAACATGGTTGGCTTTGCCGTTATTAGTTACCGCGAAAACAGGGTTGGCGGACTTATTGCGCAAGGTGTTGGTACATCTATGCTCCAAATGCCAAACATTATTCGCAACCCGCTTATTTGGCTGCCTTCTATTATAGCCAGCGCCATTTTGGGACCTGTTTCTTCAGCCGTTTTAAAAATGGTTAGCAACCCTGTGGGCTCGGGTATGGGCTCGGCAGGTTTGGTTGGCCAGTTTATGTCCTACAACACAATGGTTCAGGCAGGCTTTACACCTGTGGTGGCTCTGTTAGAAATTATTGTAATGCAATTTGTTTTACCCGCTATAATTTGCCTTGGTATTGCCGAGGCCATGCGCAAACTTAACCTTATTAAAAAGAACGATTTAAGGTTGGACGCCTAAAATGTTAAAAAAAGAACGTGCCCTTGCCGCTGTCGAACTTCTTAAACAAAAATATCCCGATGCTAAGTGCTCACTAAATTACGAAACGCCCTTTCAGTTGCTTATTGCCACAAGGCTTTCGGCACAATGCACCGATGCCCGTGTGAATATGGTAACACCGGCGCTTTTTAAAAAATACCCCACGGCCGAAAAACTCGGCAATGCAAATTTAGCCGAAGTTGAAAACATTATTAAAAGTTGCGGCCTTTACAAAACCAAGGCCAAAGACATTATAAGCATTGGGCAAGACATTGCCAATAAATTTTCCGGAATTGTGCCAAGTACTTTAGAGGAATTGACAGCCCTTTCGGGTGTGGGGCGCAAAACGGCCAACTTGATTTGCGGCGACATTTATGGCAAACCCGCCGTGGTAACCGACACACATTTTATAAGAATAACAGGCCGCTTGGGGTTAACAAACTCTAAAAACCCGTTGATTGTAGAAAAAGATTTAATTAAACTTTTGCCAAAAAATGAATCCAGCGATTTTTGCCACCGCATTGTTTTGCACGGCCGCGAAACCTGCACCGCAAGGGCGCCAAAATGCGAAAACTGTGTGCTTAGCGGCATTTGCTTAAAGAAAGGTGTTAAAAAATAAATTTTTAGGAATTTTATTATGGATAAAAAATTTATTCGCACGGCTTCGCTTATTGGCGAAGAAGCGCTTTTAAAACTAAATAATGCTAAAATAGCACTTTTTGGTGTGGGTGGCGTTGGCAGCGCCGTTTTAGAGGCTTTGGTGCGTGCAGGGGTTGGCAATATTGATGTTTTTGACCCCGATGTTATTAACGAAACCAACCTGAACCGCCAACTAATAACCACAACCGAAAACATTGGGCAAAACAAGGTAAAAGCCGCGGCACAGCGTGCCAAAAGCATTAACCCAAGCGTTAACATTGGCGAGGCAGCAATATTCTTTTTGCCCGAAAACAAGCAGGAAATTGATTTTGACAAATACGATTTTATTGTTGACGCCATTGACACCGTTACAGCCAAAATTGAACTTGTGCTTATTGCTAACGAAAAAAATATTCCCATTATTAGTGTTATGGGCACGGGCAACAAGTTAAGACCTGAAAAACTGATGGTTAGCGACATTTACAAAACCAGGGTTTGCCCACTTTGCCGTGTTATGCGAACCCAACTTAAAAAACGAGGTATTAAAGGTTTGAGTGTTGTTTGGTCAGACGAAACCCCAAAAACACCCAACCACCTGGCCGAAATTAAAGAAAACGGCCGCGTTGCCCCCGCAAGCGCACCCTTTGTGCCCATTACGGCAGGTGTTATTGCCGCTTCGCACGTTGTAAACAATTTAATAAAATAAATCACCGAAGGCCGCAGGAAAATCCTGCGGCCTTCGGCTTTATAGGGATATGGGGATGAATATGGGCATTTTTAGCAAATTTTAAGTTGAGGCGATTCTTCTTCCTCAATTAAAACTTGTTTTTTAATTCGGATTCTGTACTCTATATAATCCTTACCCTCTCGTTTTTGTTGCTTGGCCTCTAACCCAACATTTGCAAGGGTGGCAACCAACCTGTTAAGGCTGTTGGCAAAAATTCTAATGTCGCCAATGCTGCTTTTGCGTGTGGGGTGCGGCTTGTCCGAAAGGGTGTGGGGGTTTAAAATATCTTCGATTAATTCTTCGCTTTTTTGCACCGACATTTCCTCGGCAATAATTCGGTTTAAAACACTGTCCCTTATTTCTTCGGGCAACCTTATTAATGCACGGGCGTGGCGTTCGGTTAGGTTTGCCGCCACAATGCGCTCACGCTGGGAAGGGTTTAGTTTTAAAATTCGCAATTTGTTAGAAAGTGTTGATTGCGCTATGCCAAGGCGCTCGGCAGCATCAAGGTGGGTAATGCCGTATTGTGTTATAATTTTTTGAATGCCTTCGGCTTGTTCGAACAGTGTTAAATCGGAGCGTTGCAGATTTTCTACAATACCAATAACGGCAGCGGTTTCGTCGGCAACGGTGAACACAATGCAGGGAACCTTTTTAAGCCCCGCCATTTTGGCGGCCCTTAACCTGCGTTCGCCCGCTATTAGCCTGTAACCACCCTGTGTTGCCTTTACCGAAAGCGGTTGTATAACACCGCATTGCTTAATGCTTTCTTTTAATTTTTCAAGCTCGTAATCGTCAAAAATTTTGCGGGGTTGGTCGGCAGCGGGGGTAATGTCTTCTACCCTTATATATGCTAATTTTTTGCTTTGGTTTAAAAAATTCATAAGGTTTTCCCCCTGTGGTTTCATTATAGACCGCCCCTTTTAAAATTTGCAACAAAAACCGTTCGCTAAAAAATGTGCTGTTACAACAAAAACAGCCGCATTAAAGCGGCTGTTTTGAAATCTTTGCAGATATTCTTGGATATTTTGGCGGGGTTTGCGATATTTTTTTGGCAGTAATTATTGTTCTTTCTTCACCTGTTGGTAATTTTTCGTAATATACGCTGCCATTTTTACAACCCAAAAGTTTTAATGCGTTTTTTGCGTTTTCAAGTTCTTGGTTGCCCGAAGGGCCTTTTAGTGCAACAAAACTTCCCCCCATTTTTACAAACGGAACACAATATTCACTAAGCACATTTAAGGGTGCTACGGCACGGGCGCAGGCAATGTCGAACCGTTCGCGAAGGTCGCTTTTTTGGCCGCCTTCTTCGGCACGGGAATGCACTGTGGTAGCGGTTAAATTAAGGGCGTTTAACAACTCGTTCAAAAACACAACGCGTTTATTAAGGCTGTCAAGCAGTGTTAACTGAATATCAGGGCGGGCAATTTTAAGCACCACGCCCGGAAAACCGGCGCCTGTTCCAACATCAATAACCTTGGCGTTTTTGGGAACATTAACATTCTTAAAAAACAAAAGGCAATCTAAAAAATGTTTAATAACAACATCTTCCGGCTCGGTTATGGCGGTTAGGTTTATTTTTTGATTCCACTCTAACAGCAGGTTACCATATAAATTAAGTTGTTCTTTTTGTGTATCGTTAAGGGTTAAAAATTCTTTTATATGTGGCTCGGCCAAATTTATTGGAAAATTTATCAATTAATTTTCTCTCCTTAATTTTTCAATATAAATTGCCAAAACCGAAACATCGGCAGGGCTTACACCCGAAATTCGCGATGCTTGACCAATATTTTTAGGGCAAACCTTTTTAAGTTTTTCTTTAGCCTCTAACCGAAGGCCATAAACATCGTCGTAATTCAAATTTTGTGGAATCAACTGTTTTTCCAACCTTAGCATTTCTTCTACCTGCGCTTTTTGGCGGGTTATATAACCTTCATATTTAATTTCGGTTTCAACCTTTTCACACACGCTTTGGGGCAAAACAGGCCTTGTTTTATCAAACTCGGCTAAGTCGGAATATTTTAACTGCGGGCGTTTTATAAGTTCATCTAACCTGCAGCCCGTGGTTATTGGCACGGTGCCCTTTTGCTCGAACAGTTCGGCCAAAGCCGCACTTGGCGCAATGGTAACCGAGCGAACACGCTCGATTTCGCGATTTTTAAGTTCTTGATTTTGGCAGAACTCGGCCCAAACATCGTCGCCGATAAATCCTAACTCTCGGCCAAGGGGCATTAAGCGTTCGTCGGCATTGTCTTGCCTTAATAAAAGCCTGTATTCACTGCGAGAGGTCATCATGCGGTATGGATCGGAGCAACCTTTGGTTACAAGGTCGTCAATAAGTGTACCGATATAACTTGATGAGCGCGAAAGCACAAACGGTGGCTTGCCCTCTAACTTTAATGAGGCATTAACGCCCGCCATAAAGCCCTGAACGGCGGCTTCTTCGTAGCCTGACGAGCCATTAAACTGTCCCGCTCCGTAAAGGCCGGGGTGTTCTTTAATTTCCAGCGTGTAATCAAGCGCTAAGGGGTCAATGCAATCGTATTCGATGGCGTAGGCGTTGCGAATAATTTTAACATTCTCAAGCCCTTCTATTGTGTGGTAAAACTCTATTTGAACCTCTTCGGGCAGTGAAGATGACATACCCTGTAAATACATTTCTTCGGTATTAGCGCCGCAAGGCTCAACAAATAATTGGTGGCGTGGTTTGTCGGCAAAACGCACCACCTTATCTTCAATACTGGGGCAATAGCGTGGGCCAACACCCTCAATATCGCCGGCATACAACGGCGAACGGTGCAAATTTTTTAAAATAACCTCTTTGGTTTTTTGGTTAGTGTAGGCTATGTGGCACAGTTGGGTATTTTCCTTGGGTGTTTTGGTGGAATAACTAAAGGGCACAATGTGTTGGTCGCCCTCTTGAACCTCCATTTTAGAAAAATCTATGCTGGCTCTATCAACCCTGGCGGGTGTGCCTGTTTTAAACCTGCGAAGCGGTAAATTTAATTTTTTAAGCGACTGCGCCAGCATATTTGCAGGGAACTGGCCGTCGGGTCCGCTTTCAAAATTAACCTCGCCCACAAAAATTTTACCGCCCAAAAATGTGCCTGTTGCCAAAATAACGGCAAGGCAGTGGTGCTGTGCGCCAAGGCGGGTTGTAACACACCAGCCGTTTTCGGTTTTTTCAATGTCTGTAACCTCGGCCTGTTTAACATCTAAATTAGGTTGAAGTTCCACAGCGTGTTTCATATATCCGCTATATTCACGTCTGTCAATTTGCGCCCTTAAAGAATGCACTGCAGGGCCTTTGCCAAGGTTTAACATTCGGCTTTGCAACATATTGGCGTCGGCCGCTTTGCCCATCTCTCCGCCAAGGGCATCTAACTCGCGCACAAGGTGGCCTTTGGCTGTGCCGCCGATTGACGGATTACACGGCATATTGCCTATCCAGTCGGCACTGACGGTAAACATAACCGTTTTGTGCCCCATTCTTGCTGCAGCCAAGGCTGCCTCTATGCCTGCGTGGCCTGCGCCTATTACCGCAATTTCGTAACTTTCTGCCAAATAGTTCATTTTTGCTCCTTTATTTTCCTACGCAAAAGCGTTTGAATATTTCGTTAGTAACGGTGTTGGTTGCGCGCTCACCGGTGAGTTCATAAAGCGCGGCTAAAGCATCATCTATGCAGACGCCAACGGCATCAATGGTGGTGCCACTTTCGAGCGCATTTATGGCGGCGCTGATAGCACTGCTTGCCCTTAAAGCGCAACCCCTTTGGCGTTCGCTGCCAAGCACGGCAGAATCGGGGTTAATGCTTGAAACCTTGGTAATTTCGGCAATGGCGTTTACGAGTTCTTGCTCGCCCAAGCCATTTTTGGCCGAAACCAAAACGGTTTTAAAGCCTTCGAAAACACCTTGCGGCACATTACCCGAAATATCGGTTTTATTTAAAACAACAATGGCATTTTTGCCCTTTATGCTGTTAAGTAATTCTAAGTCATTATCGTCCAACTGGCGTGATAAATCAAAAACCGCCAAAATAAGTTGGGCGGTATTCTTTTTTTCTTGGGCCAGTTTTACGCCCACAGATTCCACAACATCGTCGGTTTTATGTATGCCCGCTGTGTCGGCCAAATTAAGCATTACATCCCCCACCATAACGGTGTCTTCAATAATATCACGGGTGGTGCCTGCAATTTCGGTTACTATTGAACGGTTTTTGTGCGAAAGCAGGTTCATTAGTGTGCTTTTGCCAACATTTGGTTTGCCAACAATGGCGGTATCAACACCCTCGCGCAAGATTTTGCCGGCATCAAAGTTGCTTAGCATATCGTTAAGGCTTTGGTGGGCGACATTTAGCATTTTATAAAAATTTTGGTTGTTAAGTTCGGGTAATTCTTCGTCGGGGTAGTCGGCAAAAAAGGCAATGGATGCCGCTGCCTCTACAAGTTTTTCTTTAATGTCATTTATTTGTGAACTAACCTTGCCGCTAAGGGA
>JAFSIN010000097.1 GCA_017439765.1 Clostridia bacterium
ATTAGTACAGTTATATGATACACCGCTTGTCGTACTTTGTCAAGCATTAATTGTTGAAAGTTATGTTTTTGTGTGTTAATATATAAAAGAGGTGAAAAAAATGGTAACTGTTTTATTAGCAACCTATAACGGCGAAAAATACATTGCAGAACAACTGGATTCTATTTTAGAACAAACCTACAAAAACATAAAAATTGTCATTCGCGATGATGGCTCTACCGATAATACACTGAATATTATTAACCGCTACCTTGAAATTTACCCCGAAACCATTTTTATTTGCCCCACCACCTATGCCACCGGCAGCGCAGCCGAAAATTTCTTTAAATTGTTGGAACTTAATTGCGATGATTACATTATGCTGTGCGACCAAGACGATGTTTGGCTGCCTGATAAGGTAGAAATTACACTTAAGGCCATGCAAAATGCCGAAGGCGAAAACTCACCTGTTTTGGTGCACACAGATTTATTTGTAGCCAATGAAAAATTAGACATTATAAGCAATTCTTTTGCTAAATTTCAGGGCCTTTCGCCAAACCGAAACAACCTTAACAATATGTTAATGCAGAACAACATAACGGGCTGCACCGTTATGATAAACAAGCCGCTTAAAGAATTACTTTTTACCTACCCCAAAAACTGCGCCATGCACGATTGGTGGCTGGGCATTATTGCGGCAGCATTTGGCAAGATTGTTTATGTTAACACACCAACCATGTATTATAGGCAACACGGCAAAAATCAAGTTGGTGCAAAAAATGCCGCAAGCCCCTCTTTTTTAATTAATAGAATTAAGGGTATTAATAAATCTAAAGAAATTTATAACAAAATATTTTACCACGCCGAATTTTTGCTTAAAAATTATAAAGAAATGCTTAATTTTGAGCAGGTTAAACTTTTAAAAGCGGTATCAGGCCTTAAAAATATGAGCCGCTGCCAAAAAATTAAAACTATAAACAGGTTTAAACTACATAAAAATTCAATTATTCGCAACATAGTACAGTATTTTATAATATAACAGAGGTATAAATATGGACGCTATTGATATTAAATTAATTACCCTATTACAAAAGGATGCCCGTATGCCACTAAAGCAACTGGCCGAACAGGTTTTTTTGTCGTCTCCGGCGGTTGCCGCCCGCATAGAACGGTTGGAAAAAGAAGGTATAATTAAGGGTTACACCGCTGTTTTAGATATGAAAAAAGTTGGATTTCCTATAATATCATTTATAAACTTAGATTTGTCGCCGACCGAAAAGCCAACCTTTTACCCCTTTGTTTGCGCACACCCAAATGTGCTTGAATGCTATTGTGTAACGGGTCAACACTCAATTATACTTAAGGTTGCCACCAACTCTACCGAGGCTTTAGATGAATTTATTGGCGAACTGCAAGCCTTTGGAGCCACCGAAACCAAAATTGCATTTTCTGAACCTGTGGAACCAAGGGGCATTGGTCTTGATAAAATTAAATAAAAAAAAAGGAATTAGATTTTTCTAATTCCTTTTTATTTATTATAATGCTAAAAACAACTGTGCCCAACAAACACCGTCTTCGCCCACGGCTAAATGGGTGAATCTCGGGTTCAATATATTTTCGCGGTGAGCTGTAGAATTCATAAAACTTATTTCAACCTGTTCGACGGTTGTTAAACCTGCGCAAATGTTTTCACCTGCACCTAAAAGCTCAATTCCATCTAAAACGGTTGACCATGAATCTCCATTTGGGCGGGTATGGTGAATATCGTGCTCGGTTTCATACTGAACTCTGGTTTCGTGTGCCCTAATATCAGCAGCTTCCTGTGCTGCGCCATAGTATTTTAAAGCCGGTAAATTATGATTAGCTCGTTCTTCGTTTACAAGCCTTAGCATTTCGCTTTGGATTTCGTTTGGTTGGTAAACCAACTTTTCGATAACCATTTTGTCAATTTTTTGACAGCTAATACACTGTCTTTCTTTAACACCTTCGGAAGCTAAAGAAGGCTCTTTTTTAATCTCCCATTCGCCATAAGAATGGCCTGTGGCTTTGGTTGGGTTGGTTTTTTCGGTTTCGCCGCAACTGCAGGTGTTTAAAATATATCCATCTTCTTCGCAGGTGGGCTGTATTGTTTTAATGGTCCAGGCGTGAATATGCTCGGGCTCGGACTCTGGCTCATCTTCGGGTTCAGTGCTATTTGAAGTAGACGTAGTATTTGTTGGTTGTGTAGGAATTGTGGTTGTTTCTGCCAATGGTAGTTCTTCTTGCGGTGCAGATGTTATATTACCCCTAAAGGCTGAAACAGCAATTATACCGGCCAACAAAAAAATTAAACAGCTCAAAAAAATTGCTTGATATTTATATTTTTTAATATTAAATTTATATTTCATGAGTAATTCTCCTAAAAAACAACATTAATATTATTATAACAAATATATATAAATATTGCAAGCATTTGACAATATTTACTTTTACAAAAACAAAACGCCAACATTTAGTCGGCGTTTTATAATGATTATTCTGCTTGGGTTTCTTGCTCGGCGTTCTCTTTAATGAACTCTTCAATGTTAACCTCGGCAAGTTCAGGTGTTTCCTCGGCTACGGGTGCTTCTTCAACCGGTAACAAAGCACGAATAGAAAGGCTTACACGCTTTTTGTCGTTATCAATAGCAATAATTTTTGCCTCTACCTCTTGGCCAACCTTTAATTCGTCTTGAGGTTTTTCAACATGCTTGTTGGCAATTTGTGAAATATGAATAAGGCCGTCAACACCGGGTACGATTCTTGCAAAAGCACCGTAAGAAGTAATGCTAACAATGGTAACCTTTGCAACAGAATCTAATGCATAGGTGTTGTTGAAAATTACCCACGGATTATCTTCTGGTTTTTTGTAACCTAAAGAAATCTTTTTCTTTTCGGTGTCAATATCTTTAACATATACTTCTAAAGTATCGCCAACCAAAACAACTTCCGATGGATTTTTAATTCTTTGCCAAGAAAGTTCCGAAATATGTACCATTCCATCTACGCCGCCAATGTCAACAAAAGCGCCGTAAGATGTAATTGATTTAACTGTACCTGTGAATCTGTCGCCAATGGCAATGGATTCCCAAATTTTATTTTGTAAAGCTTTTTTCTCTTCTAATAAAACACTGCGGATAGAGCCAATAGCCCTTCTGCCACGGCCGATTTCTATAATTCTGAAAGAAACCTCTTTGCCTTTTAATTCGTCTAAAGAATCTCCCCTAGATGCAGTTGCCTGAGAAGCAGGAATGAACACCCTAACACCTTCGACAGAAACTACAACACCACCCTTGATTACTTCGCGAACGGTGCCTGTTAAAATTTCGGCAGATTCTTTTGCGTTAACAATTTTATCCCAACCGGCAATAGCATCAAAACGGCGTTTTGAAAGTAAAGCTGTTCCCTCCTGGTCGTTAGTGCGCATAATGATAAGGTTTAGTTTGTCGCCAACCTTTACCTCATCTGTCAGCTTAACATCTGAGTAAGAAAACTCATCGGCTGTAACATAACCTGTAAGTCCACGGCCAAAATCCACCTGAACTTCGGTGTCAGATACTGCCAAAACGGTGCCCACAACCTTTTGGTCGCTGGTTAAACCGTTTAGAGATGCCTCTAATGCTTCCTCATCTGTCATTTCTTCAAAACTTTTTTGAGCAGTTAATTCTTCTGCTTGCTCGGTTACCGATTGTAAATTTTCCGACATGGTTTTAATAACCTCCTTTATAATGCCCGCCGGTGTTGATGCACCGGCCACCACGCCTACACTTTTTGCATTCTTAAAAAAACTGCCGTTAAGTTCTTGTGCTGTTTCTATTAAAAATGTATTTTTGCAATTAGCTAAACAAACCTCGTATAATTTTGCTGTGTTTGAACTGTGCTTGCCACCTATAACAATCATAACATCGTTTAC
>JAFSIN010000098.1 GCA_017439765.1 Clostridia bacterium
GACATTGCCCTTGCCGCCTTGGAAGAGGCATACGCCAAAACACGCCGCTCGTTTAGCGGCAAACTTCAAAACAGGGCTTTAGAAATTTTTGCCGGCATTACAAAATGTCAATATTCCGGCATTGATATTTCTAAAAATTTTGATATTTTGGTTACAAGGCAAGACGATATTTCGGCCCGCAGCATTGATTTTTTAAGCAAAGGTTCACTCGACCAAGCATATTTTGCCGTAAGACTTGCCCTGGCCGAGTTACTTGGAAAAGAAAACGGCGGTTTGCCCGTTATTTTAGATGATATTTTTTCACAATACGATGATGTTCGGGTAACTAAAGGTTTTGAATTTTTAAAAAATTATGCCAAAAATTCACAGGTAATATTTTTTACCTGCCACAAAGCTTTAACAGAGCAAACCGGCGCCAATATAATTGAGATATAAAAAAAGGGAGGCTACAAAAGCCTCCCTTAATTTTTTAAATTTTAAGCCTTGTTTACAGAGCCGAATAACTCCATTTTTTCTTTAACTGTGGCTTTAATGGCCTCAAATCCGGGTGCTAAAAGTTTGCGTGGGTCGAAGCCCTTGCCTTGCAAATCTTTGCCGGCTTCAACATATTCCCTTGTGGCAGCGGCAAATGCCAACTGGCACTCGGTGTTAACATTAATTTTAGAAACGCCAAGCGAAATAGCCTTTTGAATCATCTCGGCAGGAATGCCTGTGCCACCGTGTAAAACTAATGGCATTGTACCGGTTAATTCTTGAATTTTGGCCAAGGTGTCAAAGCTTAAACCAGCCCAATTTTCAGGATATTTGCCGTGAATATTACCAATACCAGCAGCCAACATTGTAACACCTAAATCAGAAATCATTTTGCATTCTTCAGGGTCGGCTACTTCGCCGTTACCTACAACGCCGTCTTCTTCGCCGCCAATGGCGCCAACCTCGGCCTCGAGCGAAAGGCCTAAATCGTTACAAATGGCAACCAACTCTTTTGTTTTGGCAATGTTTTCTTCGATTGGGTAATGCGAACCATCAAACATAACCGAAGAAAAACCTGCTTCAATACATTTTTTAGCGCCTTCGTAAGAGCCATGGTCTAGGTGTAAAGCCACCGGAACGGTAATGTTTAATTCTTCTAACATTCCGTTAACCATTCCCACAACGGTTTTGTAGCCGCACATATATTTGCCTGCACCCTCGGAAACACCTAATATAACGGGTGAATTTAATTCTTGAGCGGTTAAAAGAATGGCTTTGGTCCATTCAAGGTTGTTAATGTTAAACTGACCTACGGCATATTTACCGGCTTTTGCCTTGTTTAACATTTCTTTTGCAGAAACTAACATTTTATATTCCTCCTAAATTTATTACAAAATAATTTTATACCAAAATCCATTAAAAATCAAGCCAAAAGGCTAATTTATTTTACTGCATATTTACTTTTTCTTTTTTGGGGTGTTTCAATGTTAAGCACCTGTGGCGGCTGCTCTAAAAGTTCGGGGTTGCTTAGATATTTTTTCATTTTTCTGAAGGCTAATGCAAAATAACTGCCCGAGCAAATTCTTTCATCCATAACAATACCAAGCGGCATACATTTTTCGTGTATAATTTGGCCGCCTTTATTTTTAGCCACCTCACGCGAGTTGCCCATTGTAATTAAAATTCCGGTTGTGCCAAACTCGTAAACATGGTGGAAAATATGGTTAGTTCTAATAGATGCCAAGTTGCTTATTACCAAACTTGTATGGAAGGGGCTTGCATCAATAATAGCCTTGGGTAATAGGCCGTGGCGGTCCAAAAACTTAAACAACCCAACACCAATTGGCAAAACACCCGGCAGGCTTAGCAAAGCCTTAATAAGTTTTTCGGTGCTGTTGTTTTGGGCGTTGTTGCGGTTTGCCTCTACATAATCGTTAATAATGTTATTAACATCGTCAATAGTATTTTCATAATCAAAATACATTTTAGACATTGTTCCGTTATCCATTTTACCGGACTGTAAAACCACCATACCAACAGCGATTTCATTGCGGGCATAAATTCTTTTATTAACAATAAAACGGTTAAGCGACGGAAACTCGCCCATTGTTCTGACATAGGCCGACAAAATAACGGCCATATGGCTTATTAACTTGCCTTCTTTTCTTTTTTGGTTGATATATTTTTGAATAGGCTCAAGCGGTATATCCAACTCAATCATATTCATGGCATCGTACCGTTTATCCATAATAAACGGCGCCACGGTATACATTGGGTCGGCATTTTTAACCCTTTTGCCATCTGCCCTAAAACTCATA
>JAFSIN010000099.1 GCA_017439765.1 Clostridia bacterium
CAAAAGGTTAATTAATCTTGAAGAAAAATTGGCCATTCAAATAAGAAAGTTTTTATAAAGTGCGGTTTCCGCACTTTTTTATTTTTAAAATTAAAATATTGTGTTGTTATTATTTTTGTGGTATTATATATTTGTTTTAAAAGGGGTGGTAAAATGCTTTTAATTTATTTTTTAATTTCGGTTTTGGCTGCAATAATTATGGCAGCATTTAATTTAGGCGCAGGCATTGCGCTTTGTTGGATTATTCCCGTTAGTTTTTTATCTTGCTTTTTAGGGCTTGTTATATTGCAGGGTGCGGTTTTTGTTATTACTACTTTATTAATAGATGTTAAGAAACCGCCAAACAAATTTTCAAAAATTTATCGTGTAATGGTAAATTGTTTGTTAAAGGTTTTGGTGCCGCTTTTAAATGCAAAGGTTCATGTTACCGGCAAAGAGAAACTGCCAAAAGGCGAGCGTTTTTTGCTTGTGAGCAACCACTTGCACGATATTGACCCCGCAGTTTTCTTTTATGCATTGCCAAAAGCAGAGTTGGCCTTTGTTGGTAAAAAAGAAATTTACCAAACAATGAAGTTTGTGGCCAAAGCCATGCATATGCTTTTGGGTCTGCCCATAGACCGTGAAAACAACCGCAACGCTGTTGTAACCATTAACAAAGCCGCCCAAATTATTAAAGAAGATAAGGCTTCGGTTGCCATTTTCCCTGAAGGATATGTCAGCAAAACGGGCGAGTTGTTAGAGTTCAGAAACGGCGCTTTTAAAATTGCTAAAAAGTCCGAATGCGCTGTGGTTGTGGCAACATTAAGAAACACCAAACAATTAACAAAAAATATGTTTTTTAAAAGAACAAATTTGTTTGTGGATATTTTAGAGGTTATACCTAAAAACAGGGTGGCCGAATTATCTACTCAAGAAATAGGCGAAATAGCACATACACTTATGTATAACAAAATAAATAATTAAAAGATTAATTGGATGACGGTATGAAAAAATTATTATCATTAATTTTGGCGTTTTTAATAACTGTTACTTTTGCAGGCTGTGAATCTTCACAACAACCATCCGGGCCTTTTGCACCCGAGCGCACAGTTATTGCCCGTAAGGGTGTTAAAAAAACCGACGACCTTGCAAATACATATTATAAACTTACCCAAGATAACCGGTTAAAAATAGCCTATTTAGGCGGCTCTGTAACCGATGGCCAGGGTGGAGAGCGCGGTTATTGTTGGCGAACCGCCACTACAAAGTGGTTTAAAACAAATTTTCCAAAAGCTAACATAACCGATGTTAACAAAGCTGTTGGCGCCACCGGCTCTTACTGGGGCTTTTTTAGGCTTGATGAAGACATAATCGGTCAATCGCCCGATTTAATTTTTGTGGAGTTTGCCATTAACGATTTATATGTAAATTTAACAAAAGAACAAAGTATGGCTAACATGGAAGGCATTGTTTGTAAAATCCGAGAGTTTTTGCCCAAAGCCGATATCGTTTTTGTTTTTGTTACCGATGAAGAGCGTGTTGGCCAAGAATATACTGCTGTGGCAGCGCATAAAAGTATAGCACAACATTATGGCATACCTTATATAAATGTGGGCGAAGCGTTGGCAAAAGATATGCAACTAAAGGGCAACAGATGGAAAAATTATTCTAACGATAATGTTCACCCTAATAATTACGGATATAAGATTTATGCCGATTGCGTTGCAGAGTTTTTAAAAGAAAGTTTTGTTACAGCTCCGCCAAAGGTTAAAGAATTAAAAGAGCATAAAATGCCGTCGAGTGATTATATTTCTAATGTAAGCAAATCTTCAAAGGTGGTTATGGCCAAAGATATTACCGACATTCAAGGCTGTAAGTTGCTAAGTCTTTCAAATCAAGCGTTTTACTTTACCGATAAATCGCTTTATTGCGCAAAAGGAAATGTTATTAATTTTAACTTTAAGGGAATAGGCTTGGGAATGATGGCTGAAGCCAGAGAAGATTCGTCGGTATTAATAACGGTGGATGACCAAGAACCGCAAGTTGTAAAACTTAATGCTGATTGCATAGAACACATTTTGTTAGATAATTTAACCAACACCGAACATTCGGTAAAAATCGAAATTTATGAAGGAAAAAGAATTGTTGTAGGTGCATTGCTTGTTGCACAGTAAGGGAAAAATGAAAAAGTTATTATGTTTATTTTTAATAATATGCACGGTTTTGTGTGTTAGCGGTTGCAAAACAAAATGGTCGGATTTACCCGAAAATAATATAGTTACCCAGCCACGAAAAAATATATTTTCGCCAGCCCGCACAATAATAGCGGGTCAACCTGTTGAAAGTATTTGCAACCTTTCTAACACATATTATAAATTAACACAAGAAAAAAGGTTAAACGTGGCTTATTTTGGCAGTGAATCAACCACAAAGGCGTCCAATGGCAATTCTTGGTGCACATTAACAACAAATTGGTTTAAAACCGCTTTCCCTGAGGCTCAAATAACCGAAATCAACGCCACAAAGGGTGTTACTAATTCTTATTGGGGTTATTTTGCGGTTGATGAATCAGTTATTGCCCAAAACCCCGATTTAGTGTTTTTGGAATTTGCTGCCCGAGATTTTACTGCAGATTTTACGGTAGAACAAAGTGTTGCTAATATGGAAGGCATTATTTGCAAAATACGCAAAACCCTGCCTAAAACCGATATTGTTGTTGTGCTAACCACTAACTTTAGAAATTTGGACACCGAATACAAAACTCTAACAGCCCATAAAAACTTGGCTGAATATTACGGCATACCTTATATAAATATAAGCAATGATTTAAATGCCGAATTTTTAAACGAACTTTTGGCAACAACATCGCAAAATGTTACCCAACCGGCCGACCACAAAATGCCAACGGGTGATTACATATCTAATGTGAGCAAATCTTCAAAAATAATTTATGCAAAAGATATTGAAAACGCACCCGATTGGGAATTAAAAACCTCAAAGTCTAATGCAATCGCCTTTATGGGCGAAACACTTTATGGCAAAGGCGATGATGTAATAAATATTGAGTTCGAAGGCACAGGCCTTGGAATAGTAACCGCGCTTGAAGAAAACATCTCAATAAAAATTGTTGTAGACAACAGTAATCCCATATATATGGATTTATTAAAATCAAATTCATATCAAGTTCCGTTATTAGAAAATCTTATTCCAAAAAAGCATAATGTTAAAATAGAGTTTTTGAACGGAAAAAAGATTATTCTGGGCGGACTGCTTATTTCAGAGTAAAAAGCCCTAAAAACCCCAAGATTTTTCTTGGGGTTTTGTGTTTTTTGTCGAATAAAACCACAATATATAGATTGATAAAAAAACATTAAAAAAATATTAAAAAAATATTAAAAAAAGGCTTGACAAAAGGCTTTATCTTTGGTATTATAATTGGGCGCCTAAAAAAAGGGTGCACAAATGGACCTTGAAAATTAAACAACGACGATAATAAGGACCCGACAATTCTTAAGAGAAATCGAGAGAAAAGTCAAGATACTTTTTAACGAAGTAAACGGACAAAAAATGCGTCAGCATAAAAAGAAGAGCTAAGAAAGCTTTAAAGTAGGTTTTAGCACAGAGATGTGTTGAGATAGAATATTTTAGAGAGTTTGATCCTGGCTCAGGACGAACGCTGGC
>JAFSIN010000100.1 GCA_017439765.1 Clostridia bacterium
GAACACTAGATCCTAAGTCTAGCGCGTCTGCCAATTCCGCCACGCCCGCAAATAAACAAATTAAACAAAATAATTTAAAAGGGTAAGCCGCGCTACCGCGATACTCTTGCGGTGCCCAAAATTTTTAAGGTTACCACCAAAAATTTTGACCGCTGCGCCATTTAAACCTTCGCTTTTTCACCCACAGGGTGCGCTCGGCATAAATGCTGCCAATTCCGCCACGCCCGCAAGTATATAAAAAAGAGCAATACTATTCTACTAAAAAACAAATAAAAAGTCAAGGAATTATTTTTAATAATAACTTAACTTATTATTAATTAACAAAAACGCCTTTTTTTCGTAAAATATATTACGGAAGGGGGGCTTTTTTTGCGAAAAAGATTTAAAATTTTTGGTTTGATATTTGTTTTATTTTTGGTAATAATAGCGTTAACAGTTTTATCACTATTTATTAGAAAAACTATTTGTGAATATGCGGTTAGTCAAGCAAAAATAATAATTTACAAAAACATTAATAATTCGGTGTCTAATTGTTTTTCTGATAATCAAATTACATACAACAACATTGTTAATTTAACCCGTAATAACGAAAATAATGTATCTACTTTAGAAATTGATATTGTAAAGATTAATAAATTAAAAAGTGAAATTAACTACCTTGTAGCAAAAGAAAATAATGGCAGCGATGAATATGTTATATCGGTGCCATTGGGTACACTTTTTGGCAACGAGTTTACTTTGGGTATGGGGCCGCAAATTAAATTTAAAATTAAAATGGTGGCCAATGCTACAACCGATTTTGAAAGTAATTTTTATGCTGCAGGCATTAACCAGGTTTTACACCAAATACTAATAAAAGTGAATTATAGTGGCAGTGTCATAATGCCATGGAACCGACTTGGCTTTTCGGGAGAAACTTCGGTAATTGCAGCGCAAACCGTACTTGTTGGCGTTACACCCGATGCATATACAAATGTTATTGAAAATTACAACAAAGGTGAAGACGGCTTGGTGGGCGATATATTTGATTATTCAGCCGAGGTAGAATAATTAAAGGGATTAGTTAAAACTAATCCCTTTAATGTTATATTAAGTTTATGATTGATTCAATTTTGCAGTTTTCAAGACTTTGTAATTTATTAATTAAAACCTTTTCTGTGTCGGGGCTTGTAATAAATACAACCTCATCGGCTACTGAATTTTTAATTAATTGTATATTGGGGTTAAATAATTCTTTAGCTTTTATGCAAACATTTTCGCTATTGCCTTTTATTCTGACAAAAAGTTGTGTTACAAGGTTTTCTTTTGCTTCAACAATGTTTTCGGTAGTATCTTCCCAAAAAATTTGTTTGCGTGTTTTAAGGTGTTTTGCGCAATCAATAATATCGGCAACAACAGCGCTTGCTGTTGGCAATTTTCCGGCACCGCGGCCATAAAACAACACATCTTCAACCATATTACCTCTAACAACAACTGCGTTATAAACGTCGTTAACACCGGCCAACATATTATTCTTGCTAACTAAAGCGGGGAATACGGTGGCTGCAACCTTTTTTTCTAACTTTTTGGCGTGGCCAATAAGTTTTATAACATAACCAAGTTTATCGGCATAATCAACATCGTCAAGCGAAATTTCGGTAATGCCTTTTGTAAAAACTTGGTCGGGATAAATGTGTTTGCCAAAACCGAGTGAAGCCAATATTGCAATTTTCCGGCAGGCATCGTGGCCTAAAACATCGGCATCGGGATTTTTTTCGGCATAACCTTTTTCTTGGGCAATGCTAAGGGCACTTTCGAAAGATAAATTTTCGCATATCATTTTGGTTAAAATAAAGTTAGTGGTGCCATTTAAAATACCAAAAATTTCGGTAATTTCGTTTGCGGCAAGGCATTGTGCCATTGGCCTAATAACAGGGATTCCACCGCCAACGCTGGCTTCAAACAAAAAGTTAACATTGTTTTCTTTAGCAGTTTTTAAAAGTTCGGCACCCTTGGCAGCAACTAATTCTTTATTAGATGTTACAACACTTTTACCGGCTTTAAGGCAGGCTAAAACAAAGTCGTAGGCGGGGGTTAATCCACCCATGGCTTCGGCAACAATGTCAACCTCTGTATCGTTTAAAATATCGTTAAAATCTTTGGTGAATTTATTGCTATACGGCAAAGATTCAAAATCTCGCAAATCTAATATGTGTTTAATATTAATTTGGGTTTGGGCATTATTGGCGACAATATTGCTGTTTTTAATTAAAATTTCAGCAACGCCTGAGCCTACAACACCGTGTCCCATAATAGCGACATTTACCATTTAAATCATTCCTTTATATGCCTAAATCTCAGTAATTATAACATATTTTTTATAACAATTCAATATTTTTTTAAATATAAAACATATTATCAGGCAAAAATATAAAACGGTGATTAACTTATGCAAGAAAACAAAACAAGAACCCTTATTAATATTAGTTATTTTGCTGTAATTTTCTTAATTACTTTTTTGGTTTATAAATATTTATTAGTGTTTTTATTGCCAGTTATTATTGCTGTTTTAATGGGTTATTCGGTTCAAAAAAGTGCATTTATAATTTCTAAAAAAATTAATTCGCGCTCACAAGTTTGGGCGCCGATTTTGGTTATAGCGGTATACTTGCTTTTATTAGCCTTAATTGTTGGAATTTTGTTTTTAATTTATGCAAAAATTCCTTATATTTTCAATACTGTGTTGGATACTTTAAAACATATTGCCAGTTTAATTAATAATATGTTTTATAAAATCAGCAATAATCAAACCAACCTGCCGCAAAGTGTTGTTGATGTAATTTTAAATTTACCTAAAAATTTTACCGACAACATAATTTCATATTTGACCAACTCGGCAACCACCTTAATTTCTTATTTTGCAAAAAATGTTCCATCGTTTTTCTTTAGTTTTATAATAACCGTTATTATGAGTCTTTATTTTGCAAAGGATTATAATGTTGTAAAAAAGTTTGTTTTTTCGCTTATACCGCATGAAAAAATTATGGCGACAAAAAGGGTAAAAAATCTATTATTTTTAAGGGTTTTTAAAATGTTAAAAGGGTATTTAATACTTTCGGGTATAACATTTTTAGAACTTTTTTTAGCCTTTTTAGTTTTAAAAATAAAAAATGCTTTTATTTATGCGGTTATAATTTCGTTAATAGATGCTCTGCCAGTTTTAGGAACGGGTTTGGTTTTATTGCCTTGGGGAATAGTAAATATGCTTAGTGGTAACATTGTAATGGGAGTAAAAATAGTTATTGTTTATTTAATAGTGGCAGTTGTAAGAAATATTTTAGAGCCGAAAATTATTGGACAAAAAATGGGAATACCGCCTTTATTATCGCTTTTAATAATATTTTTAGGTATTAGGTTGTTTAGTTTTTTAGGAATGATTGTTTTTTACATTACGGTGGTTTTGGTCATTGATTATTACCGGGAACAGATTTAATATTTTTTCATAAAATATATTGTACGGCCAAGTAATATAGGCTCTACCGTAAGGGGATTAAAATGCATAAATATCTAATTTCAACCGGCACCGTAACCTATGCAATTAAAGGAAGAGATGTGCTTCGCCGTAACGGATATAAAGCCGAAATTAAACGCTCGGTAGGACTTGGAAGAATCGGTTGCGGATATGGTGTTGCTTTTGTTGGCGACAGTAAAAAGGCAGAGGAGTTATTGCGCTTTGCCGGAGTAAAAGTTCTTGAAATTAAACAAATTAACGAAT
Organism: Clostridia bacterium; assembly: GCA_017439765.1. Lineage (GTDB taxonomy): Bacteria > Bacillota > Clostridia > Oscillospirales > Acutalibacteraceae > SIG565. The sequence goes on from JAFSIN010000100.1 coordinate 3,755, forward strand.
AAAAGTCCCCATTTTAATGGGGGCTTTATTTTTATAAAAAAGGTGTAATTATGATATATTTAGATAACGCAGCTTCGGGAGGGAAAAAACCGCCCGAGGTTATATTTTCGGTGCAAAATGCACTAAAAAATTATTCGTCTAACCCGGGCAGAAGTGGCCATAATGGTTCTATTAATACTGCTTTAATGGTGTATAATGCCCGCAAGACAATTGTGGATTTTTTTGGCGCTGACAACGAGCAGAATGTAGTTTTTACTTTGAATTGTACCCACGCTTTAAACTATGTAATAAAGGGAGTTTTGCAAGAAAATGACCATATAGTAATTTCTTCACTTGAACATAATGCTGTTATGCGGCCCGTTACAAAACTGCAGAATATAAAAAATATTTCTTATGATATGGCAAGTGTTTCGGAAGATGATGATATAACGGTAGAAAATTTTAAAAAATTAATAAACAAAAATACTAAAATGGTTGTTTGTACACATGCTTCTAATGTAACCGGAAAAATTTTACCAATTGAAAAAATTGGAAAATTATGCAAAGAAAAAGGAGTCTTATTTGCTGTCGATGCCGCTCAAAGTGCAGGTGTGATACCAATAAATATGCAAAAAATGAATATTGATTTTTTATGTTTGGCGCCACATAAAAGCCTGTTAGCTCCAATGGGAGTTGGGGTATTAATAAGTCGTTCTAAATTAAACAATACAGTTTTAGAGGGTGGAACTGGCACAGAGTCATTAAATTTTGAACAACCTTTAGAAATGCCCGAAATGTTGGAAAGCGGAACGATTAATGTACCGGCAATTGCCGGAGTAACTGCCGGAATTGAGGTTTTAAAAAAACAGGGGATTAATAATATTTACAAAAAAGAATTAGGGTTAATTAAATATTTATATGAACAATTAAATCGGTTAGAAAATGTGATTTTGTATACTAAAGAGCCAAAGTTTTATGACAGTGTACCGTTAATTTCTTTTAACATTAAAGATTATAATAGTTTTGAAGTTGCCGAATTTTTAAATAAAAATAACATTGCCGTAAGGGCGGGGTTGCATTGTGCTCCAACAGCCCACAAAACCATTGGAACTTTAAATGTGGGCACTATTAGGGTAAGTGTGGGTTATTTTAACAATTATTACGAAATTAATTACCTTATAAATGTTTTAAAAAAATATAAAAAGTTAAAAAATTGTATTGATACTATTCAATAATTATGATATTATTAATATATATAAAAAAATTGAGGTATTAGCCTATGGGAACTTTTTTAGCTTTTTGGAGCCAAATTGCATATGCTCTTTCTAATATTAGGTTTTTTGATATAGTCGATATTCTAATTATTGCTTTTGTAATTTACAAAGCAATAGAATTTTTTAAAGAGAGCAGAGCTGGTCAACTTTTAAAGGGAATTGCATTGCTTTTCTTTATGTATTTAATTGCAAATTGGTTCGAGTTAGTAACGGTTAAATGGTTGCTTTTAAAATTGGTTAATTCAGTTTTAATTATAGCTGTAATAATTTTCCAACCCGAAATTCGCCGTGTGTTAGAAAAAATGGGGCATAGCCGCATTAGTTATTTGGGCAAACAAGCAACAAGTGGCGCTCAAAAGCAAGATATTGACCGCATAAATAATATTTGCAAGGCAGTCAGCAATATGCAGGAAAAGAAAATAGGCGCGCTTATTGTTTTTGAAAGAAAAACCCCACTTGGCGAAATTATAGATACCGGAACACTAATTGATGCAGCCGTTTCTACCGAGCTGGTTCAAAACATATTTTTCCCAAAATCCCCATTGCATGACGGAAGCTTAATTATCAGAAATGACCGCATTGTTTCGGCCGGCTGTATTTTGCCATTAACTGCTAACAACAACATTAATTCACAACTTGGCACACGCCACAGAGCTGCTATTGGTGTTAGTGAGGTTTCTGATGCAGTTGTTATTGTAGTTTCAGAAGAAACCGGAATAGTTTCGGTAGCTAAGAATGGTTCCATAAAGCGTAATTTTACCCCAATTAACTTAAGAGATGAACTTTTAACCGAACTGTTCGCAAACGACGTTGAAGAAAAGAAACCGTTTTATTTTGCTATTTATGAAAAAATTAAAGGCCTTTTTAGTAAAAAAAATTAAAATAATTCCGTTGGAGTATTGATTAATGAAATTTAAATTTAATTTTTCACTGCGTAAATTACTAAATAATAAAAAAATAGTTGTTATATTGTCGGTTTTTTTGGCCTTTGTATTTTGGTTGGCATTAGAAACCGGCGAAACCCCCACAATTGAACAAACTATTTCTAAAATCCCGGTAGCCTTAGACACAGAAGGCACGGTTGTTGCAGAACTGGGGTTAGATGAAATTACCGGTGTTGTAAATAAAACGGTATCGGTCAAAATTAGTGGTCCGGCATATATTTTATCCCAAATAAGCGCTAATGATATTGAGGTTTCCGCTTCGGTTTCCGACGTAACTAAGCCCGGCCAATACGATTTATTATTAACTGCTTCTAAAAAAACCTTTGCTTCTGAATATAAGGTTTTGTCTATTACACCCGGCTCCATTCAAGCCAGTTTCGACTATATTGACACAAAACAATTCACCCTTGATACAAAGGTTGTAGGCGTTAGTGCTACCGAAGGCCTTGTAGCAGAAGAACCGGTTGTAAGTGATGCCGGCAACAATATTGTAACTATTAAAGCCCCCCGTACCGAAATGGATAAAATAGCATCGGTTGTGGCTTATGCCGAAGCAAACGAGGTTTTATCGGTTACTAAATCGTACGATGGTGTTATTTTGCTTTACGATTCAAACGGAAATGAACTGGATGTTTCTAAATATTCATTAAGCGCTACTTCGGTTAAAATTTCCGTTCCAATTTCAAAAACCAAAACGGTGCCGCTTGTGGCCACCTTTAAAAACGAACCCGATTCTTATAAAAACACCCCAATACCAAATAGTCTTTCTGTTTCAGAGGTTACAATAATCGGTCCCGAAGAAACAATAAATGCAACTTCTTTTATAGAGTTGTCGCCAATTGATTTTAACAGTATAGAAAAAAGTAAAAACAGTTTTGAGGTTTCGCTTGTTTTACCTAACGGGGTTAAAACTTTAGATAAACTTGAAAGTGTAACTGTTAAAATTAATACAAATTCTTTGGGCTCTAAAAATTTTTCAATTTCTAATGTAGTGGCTATTAATAATAACTCGGGCTATAATGTTTCGCTTTTAAATTCAATTAAAAATGTTAAAATATGCGGTCCTTCTGGGGTTGTATATTCATTAAACGCCAACGATTTATATGCGGTTGTAGATATTTCGGGTAAAACAAAAGGCGAATACACTGTGGCTGTTACTATAAAATCTAACGTTTACACAAATATTTGGCAGGTAGGCACATATCAAGCCACTGTTAAAATAGAATAAAATAAAATTAAGGGAGCATCACGGGTGCTCCCTTGTTACATAAATTATACCTTTAGCATATAATAAACAAAATAGTTTAGAGGTGTTTTTATGTACGAAGCATTTATTTTCACTTTTTTAATAATTTTAGCCTTAATAGGCATTGGCGAGTTATTTTACTCTATAGGTTCATTTATGTTAAAACCAAAAAAGATTGCTCAAAAAGTTTTGGTGCTGTTTTTAACCGAACCTTATGCCGAACAACAGTTATTATCGGCCATAGAGGAACAAAAATGGGCGGGCAACAAACATTATCAAAATATTATTGCTGTAACTGACAAAATTACATTGACAACCGAAAAAAATTTAATAAATACTTATAAAAACCAAAATGTTTATTTTACCCAAAATAATAATTTTATAAAAGAATTCGAAAATATCGGAGTTTTTAATAATGCAAAACAATACCCAAACAATTAGCGGTACTATTGTAAAAATTACATATAAAAATGAAAATAACGGCTATTGTGTTTTAACCCTTAACACAGGTTCCGAAGACGTTACCGTTGTTGGAATTATTCCCAATGCTTACGAGGGCGAATTTTTAAATTGCACAGGCCAATATATCCACCACAAGACCTATGGTTCACAGTTTAAGGCCGAGTTTTGTGAAAGGGTAATTAAAGAAGATTCCGCCTCAATATTAAAATATTTGTCGAGTGGCAGCATAAAAGGCATTGGACCTGCCACAGCACGTAAAATTGTTGAGCAGTTTGGAAAAGATAGTTTAGATATTATTGAAAATTACCCCGAAAAGCTATGTATAATTAAAGGTATTTCTTACGAAAAAGCTATGGCTGTAAGTGAGCATTTTAAAAATCAATTTGGCATAAGGGAAATTTTGCTTAAATTTTCACAATTTAATTTTACCCCTGCCGAAGCTCTGAAAATTTTTAAAAAATTAGGTAATAATGCAGTGCCAGCCGTAGAAAGCAATCCTTATATTTTATGTTCCGATAATATAGGTTTTGATTTTTTGCGCGCCGAAGAAATCGCCGAAGCTTACAATCTGAATAAATTCGAATATAATCGAATTTTAGCAGGGGTTAAATACGTTCTTAAAAAAAACACCGCCAATTCACACACTTGTTTGCCCATTAATAAATTGGCCGATGTTTCGTCTTTGCTTTTAGAAGTTGAACCAAAATTGGTGCAAGAGGTAATTTTAAATGCCGATAAAAATTTAGAACTTATTTTAGAGGATTTTAATGGCGATACTTTTGTTTTTTTGCCCGAATATAATTCTTCTGAGCGTTACATTGCATCTCGCATAAAACAAATGGCTGCCATTCAAAATAATTTATTTTCTTTAAGCGAGTTAGAAATTGACCGAGCAGAAAACATATTATCAATTAAATTTGAAGAGTTGCAAAGGCATGCCGTAAGGCAGGCAGTTGAAAACGGTGTTTTCATTTTAACCGGCGGGCCAGGCACAGGCAAAACCACCACACTTAACGCCATTATAAAAGTGTTAGAACACCGTGGGCTCGATGTAATGTTATGCGCCCCAACCGGTCGTGCTGCAAGGCGCATTACCGAGCTTACAGGTATTCCTGCCAAAACCATTCACCGTATGCTCGAAGCCGAATTTAATGAAGAAGAAAAGCACATTTTTACCCGAAACGAAAGGAATCCCTTAGAGTGTGATGTTTTAATTATTGATGAAATGTCAATGGTTGACACCTTTTTGTTTGAGGCCGTTTTGCGTGCTGTTAAGGGTAACTGCCGCATTATTATGGTTGGCGATACCGACCAATTGCCAAGCGTTGGGGCAGGTAATGTCTTGCACGACCTAATTAAATACGGTAAAATAGCAAGTGTTTGTTTGCAAACGATTTTTCGTCAAGCAGAAAGCAGCCTTATTGTTACCAACGCGCATAAAATTATTAACGGCAAACAAATAGTTTTTAATAATTCAAAAAATTCCGATTGCTTTATGCTAATAAATAATAATCCCGAAGAATGTGTGTTAGAGGTTGTAAACCTTTTATCCGAACGGTTGCCCCTTGCCTATGGCTTTTTACCTTTAGAAAACATTCAGGTTTTAAGCCCTTCAAGGCGGTTTTTAACCGGCACGGTTAACCTTAATAATATGTTACAAGCCGCCGTTAACCCGCAAAGTAAACTAAAAGGTGAACTTATTTTTAAAGGCGTTACCTTCCGCCAAGGCGATAAGGTTATGCAAATAAAAAACAATTACGATATTTTATGGGAAACCAATTTTGGCGAAACGGGCAGCGGGGTTTTTAACGGAGATATTGGTTTTATCGAATCAGTCGACAGTTACCTTAACAGCATAACCGTTAATTTTGATGGCAAAAAGGTAGTTTATTCGGGCGAAGAACTAGCCCAACTTGAGTTAGCCTATGCCATAACGGTGCATAAAAGTCAGGGTAGCGAGTTCGACTGCATTATTTTACCGTTATTAGATGTACCGCACAAATTAAGATACAGAAACCTTTTGTATACTGCTTTTACCCGTGCCAAACAACTTTTGGTTGTTGTGGGTAGTAGCTCCGTTTTAGCCGATATGATAACAAACGACAAAAAAACCTTGCGTTATACAGGCCTTTTAAATTTTTTAATGAGGTAATATATGAAATTTTTAAATTATTTAATTTGGCTTTTATTTCCTAAACGGTGTGCCTGCTGTAATAATATTGTTAAACGCAATGAAAATTTGTGTGAAGATTGCAACAAAAATATAGAACGCATTACTAAACTGTGTATAAAATGCGGTTGTGATAAAAAACATTGTTGTTGTGGCAGATTTACATATCATTTTAGGGGCTTAGTTTCTCCGTTTAATTTTGGCGATGTTTCTTCAAAAGGTATTTACATACTGAAATTTGGCGGCAGCACCGAAAATGCCGATTTTTTTGCTGAAAGCATGGCAAAAACTGTTATCGAAAATTACAGTAATATTAAATTTAATTACATTTTAAGTGTTCCGTTACACCCCTTAAACAAATTTAAAAGAGGGTATAATCAAAGTGAAATTTTAGCGCGTAAAATTTCTAAAATATTAGGTGTGCCTTATGTTAATTATCTTAAAAAGATAAAAAGAACCAAACCACAGCACAAATCCAACTTTAAAGACAGGTTTAGTAATATTAAAGATGCCTATGTTTGCAAAAATTTTAAGGCTAATAATGTTTTGTTGGTTGATGATATTAAAACAACAGGCGCCACACTTGATGAATGTGCAAGGCAAATTATGTTTGCAGGAGCAAATAATGTTTATTGTGTTACGGCGCTTTCAAATTACAAAAAACAAGGGTTGAAAAACAAAGAATAATAAAATATAATATGTTTGGTGATTAATATGACAACAGATATTGGTATAGATTTAGGCTCGTCAAAAACTGTTATATTTTCAAGCTCAAAAATAGTTTTAGAACTACCCAGTGTGGTTACCATTGACAGTGAGACAGGTGAACCGGTATATTTTGGTGAAAAAGCATTGCAAACTTTGGGCCGCACCCCCGAAAGTTTAACCTGCGTTCACCCAATAGAGCATGGCGCCATTGCTAACCTTGATTTAGCCGAAGCCATGTTGAAAAATTATATGTTTAAAGCCTTTGGCAAGCGTATTATTCGCCCAAGGGTTATGGCTGCTTTGCCCACCGGCGTTACCGAA